>JAFWRV010000335.1 GCA_017519685.1 Clostridia bacterium | reverse complement strand
GCATTGATTACAAGGGTGTCGATGTTTTTGTCGGGAGTGAAATTCAGCTTCACGTGAGTCGGGAAGCCGGCTCCGCCGAGTCCGACAAGTCCGCTTGCACGGACCGCTTTGATAAAATCTTCGCGCGTGTCCGCTTTGGGCGGCTCAATGCCTTCCCACAGGCGCATCTCTCCGTCGGACTCAATCGTCACGGCTTTTGAGAGGATGCCGTTAGGCATTTTGATATCACCGACCGCGGTGACTTTACCGGAAACGGACGCGTGAATCGGGGCGCTGACAAACTTGTCGGTATCGCCGATGAGCTGACCTACGGCAACCTCGTCGCCGACTTTAACGACCGGCTCACAGGGAGCGCCGATATGCATCTGCATCGGAATAACGACTTTTTCCGGTGTCGGCATTCTGACGACTTCAACATCCGCGGTGTTCTTGTGATGGTCCACTTTTACGCCGCCGCGGACCTTTTTGACCGCCGTCAGTACCCCTTCGGGTATCTTGGACATAAGTATTCCTCCTATCGGGAATCAGATTTGATTATTTCTTAACAAATATTTTTTCTGCTTTTCGAGAGCAGGATAAATGGCTTTGAATATTATGCCGGTCAGAATTCCGGTTACTACCGAAAAGCCGGCAAGGAAAGGCGCATAATACAATGTTTTCGAGCTGCCCGAAATAATTACCGAGGTTATGAGCTGACCCGCGTTGTGGCAAAACGCTCCGATAACGGATATTCCGGCGATGCCGAAAATGTTTTTCGCGTATCTGAAAAGAAAATACATCGCGAGAGTTGAGAGCAGACCTCCCGAAAAACTCATTGCCGCCGCGACGGCTCCTCTTGTAACAAAAACGAAAAGACTTTTTATAAGCGTTATCAGCAGCGCTTCGGGAAGACCGATGCACGAAGCCGCGAACATTGTAACTATATTTGAAAGACCCGGTTTTGCTCCGGGAGGCAGAAACGGAATCGCCGGAAGCAATCCCTCAATAAAGCTCAGCGCGATTGCCTCGGCGCAAAGTATGCCGGAGAGCGCGAGAGTAAAAATATGTTTCTTTTTCATCAGTAGGTAAGAGCGTCAATGCCGCCTCCGCGCACCGTGATAACGGTTTTCGCCGGCAGGCACACCGCCGAATCCCCCTTCCTGTGAAGTTTCCCTTTGCGCACACAGATTTTGTCGGGGCAGTCGGAGCTTTCAAAGCGGATTGTTCCGTTTTCGGCAACGATAACCGGATGACAATCCGTTTCGGGGGTGAAAGTCACCGCGTCCGTAACGGCGGAAAGGTCAACGGTTTCGATTACTTTTCCGTCAACTGAGATTTCGGCAACCGTTTTCTCACTGCCGTATGACTGCCAGAGAAAGAAGCATAAAGCGGCAGCGGCAAGAACAGCCGCGATTATTATATCGGCTTTTCTGAACAGTTTATCCTTCATAGTTTTTCAAAGTGTATCCGTCGGCGGTAAGCTCGATGCGGTCCTTGAGTCCCTTGGAAACATAAACGTTGTTTTTTGAATCAATGAACACCGTTTCGCATCCGTAGCTTTCCGCGAGCTTTCTTCCCTCTTTTATACCGAGCACGAAGCAGGCGGTCGAAAGGGCGTCTGAAATAATGCCTCTGTTTGAAACGACCGTACAGCTGACAATGCCGTTATCCGCAGGATAACCGTTTTCGGGATTTAATATATGATGGTATTTTTTGCCGTCTTCTTCAAAAAATCTCTCGTAGTTTCCCGAGGTGGAAACGCAGCACGCCGGAAGAGTGAGAACAGCCATATAGCCGTTTTCCGCTGCCGGGTCCGTGATTCCGACGGTGAAATCCTTTTCGCCGTAAAGCAGAACGCTTCCTCCGACAGATACAACCGCTTCCTTTATTTTTGTGCGGCCGAGTTCCGAGCTGATTTCATCGAGAGCGATTCCTTTGCCGACAGAACCGAAATCGAGAACGATTCCTTTCGGAAACGAAACGCTGCTTTTTCCGAGTTCTATTTTGTCCGCGCCGCAAAGGTCAAGTGCCTTTTTGATTTTCTCCTCATCGGGAACGGCGGGCTTTTTGCCGAAGCCCCAGAGATCGCTGAGAGCGCCGAGCGTGAAATCATATTTACCGTTACTTTTTTCATGGATTCCGAGCATGGTTTCAAGATAAGAGTCCATGTTTCCGGAAAGCATTCCGCCGTGATTTTTATTGAGTTTAAAGACATCCGAGTCCTTTGACTGCCGTGACAGAACCGAGGTGTCGAGAGTATTTACGGTTTCCTCAATCTTTTCCGACACGGCGGGCGCGCCGAAGCCGTGTATCTTTGCGGTGACATAGGTATCCATCGCGAAAAATTCATTTTCCGCGTCGGAGTTTGACACATAATACGCAGCGCCGGCACCGATTGCGGCAACCAGAATTATCAGTACGCAAATAACCGTTTTTTTCATAATGTGCTCCGGAAGACGATATTACTTCATTATATAGTAAAACATATATTACAACATTTTTACGCCGGTTTCAATATTAAACATTGATTTTTTTATAAAAAGATTTATAATTGAATAAACTAAACCGTCAGACGGGGGAGGAAAACCATGACTTACAATGTATTTATGCCCACCCGGTGCATCCTCGGAGAAAACGCGGTAGCGGAGAACTCGTCATTATTCGCTTCACTCGGCAAAAAAGCCCTGATAGTTACGGGTAAACACGGAGCCGAGAAATCCGGAGCGCTTGCCGACGCGGTTTCCGCTCTCGAAAAAGAAAATATCGGCTATGCCGTTTATAACGGAATAGGCGCCAATCCTCTTGTTTCATCCTGCCATGAGGCGGGTGTCAGAGCAAGGGAAACGGGCGCGGATTTCATCCTGGGAATCGGAGGCGGCTCGGCTCTTGACTCCGCAAAAGTTATCGCGATTTACGCTTCAAACGGCGACCTTGCCCCGCTTGATATATATAAAAGAGTTTACAGCAATCCTCCTCTGCCTGTCGCCCTTATCGGAACGACTGCCGGCACCGGGAGTGAAGTGACCGCCGTCGCTGTTCTCACAAACGATGAAACAGGCATCAAAAAGAGCGTAAAAGGGCCCGACTGTTACGCGGCGGTTTCATTCTGCGACCCGAAATATACCGCGTCACTGTCCTACGGGGTCACGGTTTCAACCGCTCTCGACGCTTTTGCTCACGCGGTTGAAGGATATTTTACCGAAAAATGCGAAAACATAACAGCCGCCTACGCTGAAAAATGCATACCCTCTCTATATTCAAATCTCAAAGCGCTCGTCGGCAAAACAGAGTTTGACCCGTCACTGCGCGAGCCGCTTTATTACAATTCAATCTATGCCGGGCTTGTCATCAACACCTGCGGCACCGGATTCCCCCATCCCCTCGGTTATGTTCTGACCGAAAATCACGGCGTTCCCCACGGCACCGCCTGCGCGGCGTTTTTCGGGTATTTCATAGACAGATGCCGTAAATTCTCGCCCGTCAAGGCGGCAAAATTTGAGGAAATGACGGAGGATATTGAAAAAGTCAAGGAAACCATCGCTTCCCTGACCTTCCTTAAGGATATTAAAATAGACGCGGAGCTTGCTCATAAGTATTCCGCGCGCTGGGAAAACGTCACTCCGGGCAACTTCCTTGCTTCACCCGGCTCACTCACACGGGAGGAAGCCGAAAAAATGCTTATCTTTGATTGCTGAATTATATAATCCATAGTAAATATTATAAGCGGTCCGTAATCCTTTCACCGGGATTGCGGACCGCCTGTCATTCTGTTTTTCAATTAGCCGTCCGTTTCACATAAAGCGCCGGCGCTGTATTATTTATTGGAAGCTTCAACACCGTCTTCCGTTCTGCAAACGCAGGCGGTATATTTATCCGCGAGCAGGGGAAATGAAGCGAGGTATTCCTCTCTGACCCTGCGGAGAATCTCATCCGCAAGGGAGGAATCGGCTGCCGCGACCGCGCTTCCGCGAAAGCCGGCGCCGCTGAATCTGCCGCCGTAAACGCCGTCGGTACGGTTGATGATTTCATGCAGTTTTATAAGCTCCGGCGAGCCCGCTTCCCAGTTTTCGATTGAAGAATCTCCGCTCAGCTTCATTACTCTGCCGAAAGCGGCGATATCTCCTCTTTCCCAGGCGGCAACTCCTTCATCGACTCTCGAGTTTTCGCCGAAAAAGTGAATTGCCCGCTTTTTCTCCGCTTCGCCGAGTATTTCTTTGTGCTTTTCAAATTCCGCGTAAGGAACGGCTCTCATATTCGGAATACCGTCAAACGATATGCCCGACGCGGCAGCGATTTTTGCCGCGGCGCTTCGCAGCTCGCCGACTCTGTTGTTATATTCCGATGACGCAAGACTTCTTTCAAGCCCCGAGAAAAAGACTAAGATAACAAAGTCTTTCATATTTTCATTTTGCCGTAGAACACGGGTTTCATTGCTCAAAAGATCGGTGAAAAGCAGGCTGTTTTTTCTGCATCTGACCTCGCATATCTGGTCAAGCTTTCCGCAGGATACTCCGACATAATTATTCTCCGCCGCCTGTGAAATATCAATGATTTCACCGCCTGAAAGACGAATGCCGTTGACTTTGCAGAGCGCATTGAGAAAGCCGATTGTCACCGACGCGGACGACGAAAGCCCGCCCACGGGAAATTCGCCGTCAATGACGGCTTTCATTCCGCGGGTGAGCCTGTTGTTCCGTAAAAGCTCGCTGTTGACTCCCCTGAGATGGTCCGCCCAGTCATTTTGCTTTCCGGGAACGGAGGGGCAGCACGTGCTGAAGTATAACACCATCGGTGAAGAAGACATCATCGACATCGTCAG
>JAFWRV010000035.1 GCA_017519685.1 Clostridia bacterium | reverse complement strand
TTGTAGTATTAGCAGCGGTTATTTCATTTCCGCTTCTGTCATACGCTTTGTAATATCCTCCGCCGGTCACTTCGAAATAAGTGTCGAGCGCCGACCTTCTGGATCTTTGCTCTATGCCGGTGATGAACCAGGTGTCATAAGCTTCGGAATCCTGAACGCCGCTGTTTATAGCTTCATAGCCGTAACTGTCTGTGAACGGTGCTCTGACCTCTGTTACTGTACGCGGGGTCTGAGTGAACGTATGATAGGTTTCAACTATACCATTACGCTCAACAACTGTATCGGTGTCGGTCTTCGGAACAAGCTTGACTATTGCCGCGTTCTCGGTATATTTGGCATGGAGATTCAAAACTTTTTCGGCGTTTGCGTTTGCGATTACTGTCTCCCATGAAACAGCGCTGTCTTTGAATTCCTTGCCGTCTGTGCATGCCGCGTCAAGATACCAGCCGTCAAATACGTTCTTGTCAAGTACGGGTATGATGTCGGTTACGGTAATTTCATCTGTTCCGTAAACGAACGAGGCGTCAGCGATAACGGTTTCCGATGCGCCGACATTGTAATGAATCGTGTATGTGTCGCCTGTCCACTTAGCGTAAACAGTCAGTTCATACTGATTGTCTCTGATGTTGGTCGCATTTGCGATAACGGTTGCCCAAGCGGCGTCGTATTCCTTGCCGTCTGTGCATTCTTCATCAAGATACCAGCCGTTGAATGTGTAATTGGGTCTTGATGTTGACTTGTCATTCGCGGGAGTATCAACACCGTAAGTCAGCGGGCCGTCATTTGCAACGGGATCCGCGTCATCGGGAACGCTGAACTTGATTGTATAGACATTGGCGTCAAACTTCGCGTAAACGGTCATTTCATACTCATTTGCTTCTCCGCCGGAAACCTTGGTCGCGCCCGCAAGTACGGTATCCCAATCGGGTGTATATGCGGTGGTGTATGTATCTTCAAGATACCAGTCGTCAAATGTGTAGCCGTCTTTGGCAGTAGTTCTGTCTGCGGGAACATCGTCTGTGCCGTAAGTCAGTACATCATCGTCAACAGCGCTGCCGTCTGTGGTGTAGCTGATTGTGTATTTGTTTGCAGTCCACTGCGCGTAAACTGTCATTGAACCGTTTTCAACATCGGGCATATTTGCGGGAACCGCAAACGCATCTCCGCTGCCGTCAGCCGCTGTGTTCCAACCGCTGAATGTGTAACCGGTTCTTACGGGTTCGGGAACCTCACCGAAAGGTGCGGTAACATTCTTGGTTATTTCAAGGGTTTCGTCTCCGTTGATTGTACCTTCATTTGCGTTGAAGATAACAGTACGCGGATCGTCTGCCCATGAAGCGTAAACGTTGAGTTCGTAAACTTCGCCGTTCTTGACAGCGTTTTCAGCTATGAATTCCCATGTGGCTGAATATGCGTTGGCAAATGTTCCGTCATCAAGATACCAGCCGCCGAATGTCTGACCGGCAAGTTCGGATACTCTTTCGGGAACATCGCCGACTTCATAGGTCAGTTCATCGGGAGCTACTGCCGAACCGCCGTTGGAATTGTAAATAATCTTATATTTATTTGCAACCCACTTGGGCTCAGCGGTAAGGTCATACGGAGGAACGGTAGCACCGGTATATTCTTCGGTAGTGCCGTCGCCGTTATCCTTGATGTATTTCCAGCCGTCAAATGTGTAGCCGGGTTTCTCGGGATCTTCGGGAAGCTCGCTGTTAATAGCATCACCGACTTTAAGGTCGATTTCGACATCGGGGTAGGAGATAACCTTTGTTTCAGCATCCCAGATTGCCGTGAATACCGTATTTTCTGCCGGCATTACGGTCGGTGTGGGATCAAAGTAATAGGTATGACCTGCCCAGATTGCTTCGGGAACTTCGAGAGTTTCGCCGACTTCGTATGTCTTGGTGATATCGTCGGTTGTATCGTCTGCCCAGACCGCGCCGTTATTCTTACCTTCGCCGAGTGTGAAGGTTGCTGTATAAGTTGCGCCTTCGGTTGCTGCGGTAAGAGTGATGTTGTCAGCAAAATCAACAGTGATTTCCTGACCGGGTGTGTAGGCAGCTGTCGCGCCGTTAACAACGCCGCTCCAGGATGTTACATTGATTTCACCCGCGGGATCTTCATAAGTGTAAATTGTGTAAGCATCGCCGTAAACAGCGGTATCCTGCTGATAGGTTTCACCGTTTACTATATAGCTGATGGTTACAGTCTTCGCAAACAGTCTGCCTGTAACGGTAAGATTCTCGTTGGGCATAACTGCGGGAATAGCGGACCAGCCGGTAAACATATATCCGGTCGGGATTTCGGGAGCTTCTCTCAACGAAATATCTTCGCCGATTGTATGCCATTCGATGTCACCGTACTGCGCGCCGTTGAGCATGTAAGTGATTGAACGCTGGCTTGTCTGCCATGCAGCATAAACATTGAGTTCATACTCATTGTCTGCTCCGCCTGCTGCGGGTGTCGCGTTAGCAACTATGAATTCCCATGTGGACAGATACTTGGTGTTATGTCCTGCGTCAATATACCAATCATCAAAGTCGTGACCGTCCCAAGTCGTCACTCTGTCAGTCTTCGCGGGAACGTCATCCGTGTCATAAACAAGAACATCGCTGTCAACCGGAGTGCCTTCCGTAGTGTAGATGATTGTATACTGATTGGCTTTCCAACCTGCAACTGCGTCAATATTGAACGCAGGCATTGTTGTGGTTCCGGGAACAACCGTAACCGCTTCATGATCAGCTGAGTCGCGGTTTGTGTAAGTCCATCCCGTGAATGTGTAACCTGTCTTCACAGGATCGTCAATTGCCTCAATTGTTGCTTCAAACTCGTATGTCTTCTCGGTTACATCGCCTTCGTTGTTATAGTAAATCTTGAAGGAATCCTTGGTGAAGTTTGCATAAACATTGAGTTCATACTCATTGTCTGCTCCGCCTGCCTTGGGCTGAGCATTCGCGAGTACGGTTGTCCAGTCGGATGTATATGCGGTCGTATGTCCTTCTTCAAGATACCAATCATCAAAGACATAACCTTCTTTGACTGTAACCTTGTCTTCTTTCGCGGGAACATTGTCTTCGCCGTAAGTCAGCGTATCAGCTGCGACAGCGCTGCCGTCGGTAATATAATTGATTGTATATTCATTGGCAGTCCACTTCGCGTAAACGGTAAGAGCATACTGGTTTTCATTTCCGCCGCTTACCTGTTCGGAATTGGCGATAATGAAGTCCCATGTGGTCGCGTATGCGTTGGCAAACGTTGTGTCGTCAATAAACCATCCGCCGAATGTGTATCCGTCTTTTTCGGAAACAACAGTGGGAATAACACTGTCGGGATATGTGAGTACGCTGGGCGCAACCTCACTGCCTCCGTTTGTTGCATAAGTGATGGTGTATTCGTTAGGTGTCCACTGCGCTGTTGCCACGAGATCGTTATCGGGCATTGTGATAGTTCCTATTGTAACAGGATATTCGGTATCAACGCCGTTATCCTTATAAGTATAGGTCCATCCGGCAAATGTGTAACCCGTTCTTGAGGGATCGTCGGGCTCGGAGTCGATTACAGCTTCAAACGCTACTGTAACGGGATTGACTGTACCGTCTGCGAGTGTACCCTGATTTGCGTCATAGGTAATTGTGTGCTGACCCGCAATCCAGTTTGCGTAAACGGTGAGTTCATACTCATTGTCTGTGCCCGGCTTAAGAGCGGCGTGAGCGAGAATGAAATCCCATGTTGCTGTATAAGGTGTATCGAACTGTGTATCAATATACCACTTATCAAATCCGTAGCCTGTTTTTGCAGTTGTTCTGACGGGAACTGTATCGGTACCGTATGTCAGGACATCGTCGGCAATTGCGTCGCCGCCTTCTTCTTCGTAAATAACGGTGTAAACATTGGCACGCCACTGCGCTTCGGCATAAAGGTCATAACCGGGCATTTCCGCTTCGGTATATTCGTTGCCGAATGTCTCGTTTTCTCTGTCAATGCTGTCATAGAACTTCCAACCGTCAAATACATATCCCTGCTTATCATCGGGATCTCCGGGAAGGCCTACGTCTTCAATAACATCTCCGATGTAGAGGTCAGAAACTATTTCAAATTCTTCGCCTTCTGCAAAGTTACCGTCAATATAATAAATGTTCAGGGGAGCGGGCTCATACTGAGCATAGAATTTAATTTCTTCTCCGTTCTCGCCGAGATCGGGACAGCCAAATTCGTCAATGATTAATACCGGATCCCATGTTACATAATAACCCGCAAGTACCGGAACATCGGCAAACTCCACATCTTCACCGAAAGTAACAGTCTGATCCTCGCCAAACTTCACATAATCGGTGTCGCTGGGTCCGCCGGGCTTATACCAGTAAGTAAATACATATTCCTCGGGAGTCCACGTTGCCTTGGCATCAATATTATATGCAGGCATTGTTGTGGTTCCGGGAGTCACTGTAACCGCTTCATGTTCTGCGAAATCGTGATTTGTATATACCCATCCTGAGAATACATTGCCGTCCATTTCGGGATCGGCAACATCATTGATTGTTGCTCCGAATGCATATTCTTTTTCTGCGTCATCATTAAGATTTCCGCCGTCTGCGTCGTAGAATATCTTATAATTCAGAACGGTCCAATCAGCGTAAACATTGAGAATATATTCATTCTCCGCGCCATCGGGATCCTGAACGGCATTGTCAAAAATGAATGCCCAGGTTCTTTCATAAGCGGTGGTGAAGGGCGCTGCGCTTTCAAGGTACCAATCAACAAAGCTGTTGCCTTCTTTTTCGGGAGTAACCTCGGGAATTTCGGGCGCCTGCTCTGCATTGTAAACAAGAACTGTGTTTTCAACCGCGTTTCCGCCGTTGACACCGTACTTGATTGTGTACTTGTTGGCAGTCCACTTCGCATAAACCGTCATGGTGTAATTGTTTTCAGCAGGTGCGTTTGCGATAACGGTTTCCCATGTCGGATTGTACTCTTTGCCCTCAGTGAAATCTGCATCGAGATACCAGCCATTGAAGGTGTAACCTGCTTTAACAGGAGTATGGGTGGGAATAGCATCGGTTCCGTCGGTGTAAGCGATAACATCATCGCTGATACCGGCGTCTGCGTTCGCCGCATACTTGATTGTGTAGGAAATGGGTGCCCACTTTGCGTAAACGATTATTGCCGTGCCGTCTGCTCCGAGGTCGGTCATGTTAACGGGAACGGTAAATTCGTTGCCGTCAGTGCATTCCTCATCGGTGTACCAGCCGGCGAAAGTATAACCGACTTTTACGGGATTGCCGGCATATTCTGTTGCTTCATTGTAATCCTTGCTGATTGAAGCTACTTCGTTGCCGCCCTTGCTGTCAAAGTTGATGGTGTAGTGCTCTATCTGCCACTGTGCTTCGGCATAAAGGTCATAACCGGGCATTTTCTCTCCGGTATATTCGGTGCCGAAGGTTTCGTTTTCTCTGTCAACGCTGTCATAGTATTTCCAGCCGTCGAAATAATAACCTTCTTTATCATCGGGATCTTCGGGAGTGCAGTCAAGCTCAATATCCATACCGATGTTGAGGTCTTCCATTACTTCATATTCTTCGCCAACGGCAAAGCTTCCGTCGAAGTAATAAATGGAGAGTGAAGCGAAGTCATACTGAGCATAAACTTTTATGATTGCGCCGTTTTCGCCTATGTCACCCATGGTTCCGGTAAGAGCCGCATCATCGGAAACCCAGGTAATATCAAATCCGGCAAAAACAGGAACATCGACAAGCTCAATTTCATCACCGAAGGTAATGGCCTGATCCTCTCCGTACTGTGTGAATTCACAGCCGGGATCTGTCGGGTCGGCTTTATAGAAATATCTGATTATATACTGCTCGGGAGTCCATGTTGCCGCGGCATTAATATCGAACGCCGGCATCTTGGTGGTTCCGGGAGTTACTTCTACCGCTTCACCTGAATCCGCGTTGGTATAATTCCATGTGTTGAAGACAAAGCCTTCCTTCTCGGGATTGGCAACGCTTTGGATTACATCCTGATACTGATATGTAACTTTCGGCTCTCCGGTAAATGTAGCTTCATCACCGGGAATGTAGTTGATATCAAAGGTGTCAAGATCCCACTTTGCATAAACATTGAGTTCATATTCATGGTCTGTGCCTGCCTTAAGGGTGGCATTTGCAAGAATGAATTCCCATGTATTCTGATATGCGTTTGCAAAAGTATCGTCATCGGTGAACCAGCCGCCGAATACGTGACCCTCAAGCGTAAGGGTAACGGCGGGAACAGTTGTGTTGACACCGTATGTGAGATATGTATCGGGAGCTTCCGCGCCTTCGGCAAGACAATCCTGATAATTCTCATTATAAATGATTATATACTCGTTGGCTATCCACTGTCCGTTTGCAACGATGTCATAGTCGGGCATTGTTGTTGTTCCGGAAACTATCGCAACGGGATCTTCGGTTCCTGCCTTGGTAAATGTCCAGCCTGAGAATGTGTAACCGGGTCTGTCGGCGGGATTATCTCTGACTGTGATGGTATCGCCGTAAACATAATTATCCGGCTGACCGTCCGCGGTACCGTCAATATTATATGTAACGGTGTGCGGATTGGGAAGATAGAAGCCCCAGTATTCAAGATTTGAAGTAACAACCTTCGGGAATGTTGCCTGGGTCTGATGCTGTTCGTCAACATACCAGTTGAAAGTGTAGCCCTCAACTGCGTCCACAGTGGGTACTTCATTGAGTTCGATTGAGGTTTCAAAATCTTTTGATATCACGGTTTCCGCAAAAGCCGGATCTCCGTTCGGCTTATTGACGGCATGCCATGTAACATCAAGAACATCCTGTCTGAGGAGAATTACGGGAGCAAGATCAAGATAAAGCTGACCGTTATTCTCATAGATTCCGATGTTGTTATAAGTCGCGTTCTCCTGAGTAAGAGCGCTCAGATCCGCGAGATAGTTTGTCATATTTGCGTTCATTGTTATGCCGGCCGTCTTGTCAAACGGAACCCATCCTGCGAAATAGTAGTGGGTTGAATCGGTCGGAACAATGCTGTATCCCTCGGGAACAGCGTACGCTTCACCGTAGGTTGCGGTAACTTCCTGCGGGAACATAAGGTCAAAGAAGGTTGCGCTGTCGGGACCTGTCCATGAAGTTTCCGCTTCGGGACTCAGGTTTCCGTCTTCACCGTTATAAGCCAATCCTTCCATGTCAAAAGCAGCCGGCGGATAGAATGAAACGGTGACATTTCTCGGCTCGAATCCGTATGTGACGGGGTTGCCGCTTGTAATCGTGTTGCCGCCGGTAACTACCTGAAGGTTGCCCGCATCGTCAACGATTTTTCCATCGGCATTCTTGGGCCAGCCTGTGCCTGAATATCCGAACGGAACCGTAAGGCTGCTGATGTCCGGCTCTATATCGGCAAGATTCTTGCCGATATAGTCAGTGACAGTTATGGTCTGCTCATCAAATACCCAATCAACATCCGCCTTGGCGGCTACTGTGAGGTAACTGGATGTCTCACTGCCCTGAGGGTTCGTGCCGTACGTAAAGGTGGTGTTGTTTGCTATTTCTTCGGGTGTTGCGCCGATAGCGTTTCCTATATTTTCCGATACTTTGTTTACTACCTGTAAATCGTAAGTCTGGGGGTCACCGGTAATACCTTCAAGATCGTCAACGGGAATACCGATTTCTTCCTCTTCTATTGCCCTTGTACACATAGTATTGAAAATGTATGTGGCCTGTTCGGAATTCTTAACTACAAATTCCGTAGGTAAGAACATGGAACCGACAATAGATGCTTCATTCTCTATATTCTCGTTTACTTTGAAATAGAATGTATATACCTCGGTTTCGCCGTCAAAAACGCTGGTAAGTCCGCCGTAGCATCTGACATATAAAAGGTTATAAGTGTCATATGCTGAAGCGTCAATATAACCCGCGTCAACAGGCTTTGTAGCAACTCTTCCGGTGGAAGGATAAAGTTCGTAACTGGCGTCATCGGTATCGATGTAGTGCACGTTTACGACACCTCTGTTGGCTGCCGGATTGGGAACAAGAGGATATTCCTCTCCGTCCACAGCGGGAGTCATATCTGCATCGTTTAAAAGTGTGAGTAAATCTTTATTATAGAAATATACCAGGTCGTGACAGCCGACAATAAAGTCGGATTCATATATGGTTCTTGCCTGAATTATTTCGCCCGGAACAACTTCGGTAGTTTCAACCCAATCTGAACCTACCTGACGGTAAAAACGGACCTCGGATTTCAACGTAGTTCCGTCAAAAAGAACCGCAAAAGCCGTTAAACTGCCGAGCATCATCAAAGCCGCGAGAAAAACCGCAAGACTTCGTTTAGCTGTTTTCATTTGCATACCTCCTGTTAATAATGATATGCCCTTTTGCGTGATAACCGTAATACAGCGGTTATACTGCAAGTCCGGTTATCTGGTTGATTTCCTTTGTGTTGCGAACAGCCGCTTTAAGTCTGGAAACGTCAGTGCCTGTCAAGAAACCGCTGCCGTCAAGATCGGCTGCTTTAATCTTGTATGCCTGACCGTTTGCTGACCAGAAGCTGTCTCCGATTTCGTCTTTGACTTCGCCTGTATCCGCGGATCTTGCGATGGCGTCGCCGTCAACATCACCGAATATAATTACATAGAACTGCTCAACAACTTCATTCGTAACATTATCTGTTACGGTAA
The DNA here is from genome assembly GCA_017519685.1 of Clostridia bacterium. GTDB lineage: Bacteria > Bacillota > Clostridia > Oscillospirales > Acutalibacteraceae > CAG-177. Next base: position 5,708 of record JAFWRV010000035.1, on the reverse strand, counting down.
CGAGAGAACCTGTTCCGACTGAACCGGAAGTAATGGTTGTTACAGTTAATTCACCGTCACCCTGAACCGCGACAGCAGCTTCAAACTGCTCAACGGAAATACCTTCGGATAAACCGTAAATGTAGTAACTTTCAAATCCGTTAACCGCTTCGGCTCTTGTTACTGTGGGAGCTGTAATGGATGTAACTCCCGCAGGTGTCGGATCGCCGTCATTGAAGGTGTTGTAAGTTTCAACGACACCGTCTCTCTCAATCATAACAGTGCTGCTCGGACCTGAGGGAATAAGTTTAACCTCAACTCTTTCCCATACTGCCGTAAATGTAAGGTCGGTATCGGGCATTGATGCGTAATCGGAGGGTGCTTTGTTTGAATCTGACTCGTTGACCCAACCCTTAAAGTTGTAATACTGTCTTGAAATGGTTTCCGCAGGCTCAACAACTTCAGCGCCATAGTAAATATCGAATTCCTTATTTCCTGTGGCTGCGTCGGACCATACGCCGTTACCCTTGACAAAGGTTACCTTGTGAATATGTCTGGTAAATGTACCGACAATGGTAATATCCTCATCGGGCATTGTCATTGCCGAAGTCAGCTCTGCGCCGTTCAGTTTCCAGACGAAGTCATAACCTTCGGTAGCAAGTGACTGAGCATGGGCAAGGGTTGTAAGAACCGTTCCGAACTCAACATCATTATCTGTAAGAGTTACAAGCGCGTTGTCATTGGGAAGATCATTGTATTCCCATGTGACATTGTGTTTATTTACGATAAATGTACCGTAAATCTCAACGTCTTCTGCGGGCATCGTCTGAGTGAAATCAAACGGAGTTGTGCAAGCTGAATCGCTGCACCATCCGGAGAAGGTATAACCCTCTTCCTGAGGAGCTGTTGCCTGAGGAATCGCGTTTCCGTAAGCGACCTTGATGGGATATCCGTCAACCGCTGTGCCGTTAAGATAATATGTTAAATCATATTCATCGAGATCCCACTGTGCAGTTGCGATAAGATCGAACGCGGGCATTGTTGTGGTGCCGTAAGAAACAGCAACAACTTCATCGGTATCTGCGTTCTTATATTCCCAACCTGTGAATGTATGTCCCTGCCAGACGGGATCTGTGGGCTCTGTAATAAGAGTGCCGAAAACAACTGTTTCGGGATCTGTGGTTGAAGCGTCAAGGGTACCGCCGTTGGCATCGTAGTCAATTGTGAAATTGAGCGCGGTCCACTGCGCCTTGGCGTAAACATCGGATGCGGGCATAATTCCGTCCGCGATTTCATTTGTGAATGCGGTATCGGTATAGTATACCCAGCCGTCAAATCTGTAACCGTCTCTTTCGGGATCTTCCGGAAGTTCGGTCGCAATGGGTGAGCCGTAATCAACAGTATATCTGTCATATTCGGCAGTGCTGTCATAAGCGTCATCGGTTACATAAGTTACCGTGAAGCCTGCCTCATCCCATACTGCGTTATAAGTTTCGTCAACAGAGCCCATGACACCGAGTTCGGGTGCCCAGCCTGCAAACTCATAGCCTTCCTTTGTAAGGGTGAATGCGGGAGCTGTTACCGCCGTGCCCTGAGCGAATGAAAGGCTCTTGCTTGCGGTGGTGGAGTCGCTCCATGTACCGCCCTGAGGATCAAAGGTGGCAACATGTGTGTTGCTGAATGAAATTTCTTCGTTATCGCTTGATGCGACAAAGTAAATGTTATTGGGAGCTCCGTTTGCCTTGAACGATACTATTGACCAGGGCATTGCGGAATCGGGAGCAACGGTAGTTCCGGTAGGAGTAACCGTTGAGCCGCTGATTTCAACCTGAGCCCAGCCGATAACGGTAAAGTCTTCGCCGCTGAATGAAGCGGTACGGTATGCTGTATCGTCATAGGTTAACTGAACGGAATCAACAAGAAGTGAATTGTTATCGGGATCCGATGTCGCCGCAACATCCGCAGCGGACGCAGCGTTGCTGTCAACGAAGTAATAAACGTTGACGTACATCGGTCTCCAGACTGCTGTATAAACAGTATCATCCTCGGGATATGTTGCCGGGAATGTTCTGATTATGCTGCCGCCGTTGACACGCCAGCCGAGAAGCATGTAGCCCGCTTTGCTGACTGTATCGTTCTTGTAATTTACGACGTTGTACTGGGGAACAACAGAGGTATCCCATGCGGCGCCGCCGTAAATACCATTAACCGGATTACCCTCATAGGGGTTTCCGATATTGTTTTCACCGTCGTTAAAGGTGATTGTTACATATTTATCCCACTGAGCAACATAAGTGAACTCATTGTTGTTTGCTGTCGCTGCAGGATAGTTCGCGGGAAGCTGATTGATGCCGTTAGCGTCGGCAACAACTCCTTCGCCTTCCCATCCGGCGAATCTGTATCCGGTCCTTGTGGGCTCGGCAACAGTCTGAAGCCAGGAAGTTCCGCCCTCAACGTCAAGGATATCAATGACTGCTTCGCCGTTTGCTTTATCTACGTGAATGTCAACATTCTGTCCCCAGTTTGCAACATAAACAACGCCTGTGTCAGCCGGCATTGTGCCGAGGGTGACGCCTGTTGCTTCTGTTGTCCAGTTCCGGAATGTATAGCCGGTTCTCGTAACTGTGGGAACCGTATATGCCGCGCCGGCTCTGCCGCTGACTGTAATAACAGCTTCATCGTCGTGGTTGGGATTGAATGTGACTGTATTGTTTACGGTCAGTTCATCGTTTGTGAACGCAGCTGAAATCGCGCTTGTCATATAGAGGTCGAGGGTGTCATACGGGGTGTCATTCTCATCCGCGTAAGGAACATTGATATATCCCTCGTCATTTGTTTCGCTGCGCAGATCGCTTGACTTCGCATAAACAGCGCCGATACCGTCATCTTCTGTTGTTGACGCGGTTGCGGCAACCGTGAAATCAAGTTCGAAAAGCCAATCGTTTATATTGTACTGATAAACCGATGTGCTCGATGATTCGACAATAATATAAATAGCTGCTTCGCCGTCAGCGGCTGTATCCGCATCAAGTATTTTCGCTTTGGCAGTAATATTCTGCATATTAACAGTCAGCGCGGTGCTTGCTGTATAGTTTGATGAAAAGAAATCATCATCGTAATAAAGCACTAAGTCGCTGTTGTGTGTATAATAATCGGTTCCGACATAAACTCTTGCTTTAATTGCATCTCCGGGACTTACTATACCGAGATCGTCGATAGCCGTTCCGTCGGATGTGAAATACTTGACATCCAGCGTCAGAGTTGCCCCGTTACCGCCGTTTATGATAGGCTCGTCGGTATCAGGGTCATATTGAACGGCAAAACCGATTACAGTAAACAGTCCGAGAATCAGAAATGATGCAAGCAGCGTCGCAAGAATCTTTTTAGATTTTTTCATCTGTATCTTTTTCCTCCTGTGAATTATTTGCTTTCGGGGTAATCCTGCGGGCGGGGCCTCCGCCCGCAGAGTGATAAATTACAGAGTGTACTCAAGCATTCTTGGGTACTACGACGTACTTGCCTATGTTGGTATTGAAATCATAACTGACATCATGGAATAAATACGCCTCGATTGCAACTGTATCGTCGGAGTTGAATAATCCGTCTCCGTTGACATCGCCGGCAAGATCGTAGCAATGATTGATTTCGGCTGAAACCTTGTTGTTTGTTTCGCCTTCATTGACGCGTCTTTCGGCGATACCGTGGTCAACCGCGTTGCAGTTGGCGTCACCGTTAAGGTCGCCGCATACGATGACATAGTAAACTTCAACTATCTGTTCTGTTACGTTGTCTTTGAGTTCAATCTTGGTGCCGGTTCCGCAGTATTTACCTTTACTTGCAGTAATTATAAGCGTACCGTTACCTATGACTCTGAGCTCGCTTGCGAGCGCGGTCTTGGTAAGCTTGCTGCCGGCGTTGTAAATGTAACCGTTGATTCCTTCGCCTGAAGCGGTAACGATTACGGGACCGTCTTCAACTACCTCAACTTCGAGTGTAACGTCTTCTCTCTCGAATACGGGATAGAGATAGACTACCTTCTCTCCGCCGACTGTCTGAACCAGATCGAAGTTTGCCTCATTGATAACCCATGCGCTGATGTTTTCTATAACAGCGCCGCCCTCGGTCTCGGACCAGCCGATGAATGTGTAATAATCGGGATCGGGATTGCCTGAGGGAACCTCTGAAAGTGTATCGTTGAAGTCAACATAATATGAGGAAATATTATTGAAAACTGCCTTGTCGTTGAATGTCAGAGTGTTGTGCGCCGAATCAGCGGGATTGTACGATGCATCCGGCTCAAGGAAGTCAACTCTGATTTCAATCGCGTTCCACTTGACATATACATTGATGTTCTCAGCGGGCATCTTGCTGAACGTGTACTGGTTGAGAAGCGCTGCTTCTTCATAATATCCGCCGAACGTGTAACCTGTTCTGGTGGGCTCGGTGGGCGATACGTTTGTATCATAGTCCTGAGTGATGGTATCAATTACTATTGAGTTATCAATACCGTCAAGGATTGTGATGGTGTACTGCGCAACAGTCCACTTCGCGTAAAGGTTAATGTTCTGAGCGGGCATTGTGCTGAATACATATTCGGTGCCTGCGGTGCAGTTGGGATCTGTGTACCAGCCGCTTGTTCCGTTGGACTTGTCAAATGTGTAACCTGTTCTGGTCGGATCTGCAGGAGCTGTTACCGCGGTGTTGTAATCCTGAGTAATAGAAGCTACCGCGCTGCCGCCCTTGGAGTCGAACGAGATGGTGTACTGTTTGATCTGCCACTTCGCGTAAAGAATGAAGCTCTCAGCAGGCATTGTGCTGAATGTGTATTCGTTGCCGTCTGTGCAATTCTCATCCGTGTACCAGCCGATGAAGTCATAACCGGTTCTGGTCGGTGCTGCGGGAGCGCTTACAGCGGTGTTGTAATCCTGTGTAATCGCAGCTACCGCGCTGCCGCCCATGGAATCGAATGTGATGGTGTACTGCTTGACCTGCCACTTCGCGTAAAGAATGAAGCTCTGAGCAGGCATTGTGCTGAATGTATATTCATTGCCTGTGTATTCAGCATCGGTGTACCAGCCGGCGAAGTCATAACCGGTCTTGGTCGGTGCTGCGGGAGCTGTAACCTCGGTGTTGTAATCCTGAGTAATCGGAGCTACCGCGCTGCCGCCCTTGGAGTCGAATGTGATGGTGTACTGATTTGTTGACCACTTCGCGTAGAGTATGATCTCTGCGCCGTTTGCGCCGAGGTCGGGCATGGTCTCGGGGAATGTGAATTCATTACCTACTGTGCAATCGGTATCTGTGTACCAGCCGATGAAGTCATAACCTGTCTTGGTCGGATTCGCGGGAGCGGAAATCGCAAGACCGTATGCTCTTGAAATATCGGCAACAGCCGAGCCGCCCTTGGAATCGAAGTGGATGGTATAACCTTCAAGCTGCCAGCCGGCAACAACAGTTGTGTCTCTCGCGGGCATCTTCGCCGGAATTGCGGGAGTCCAGCCGGTGAATGTGTAACCTTCTTTGGTCGGATCCGCGGGAGCTGTAATATCGGTATTGTAATCCTGAGTAATCGCGGGTATCTGAGTGCCGCCCTGTGAGTCAAATGTAAGGGTATATTCGTTGATATCCCATCCGGCGTAAACGGTCATTTCATATTCGTTGTCGTTTCCGCCTGCCTTGGGCTGAGCGTTTGCTATTACGGTTGCCCAATCGGATGTGTAGGCAGTCGC
>JAFWRV010000334.1 GCA_017519685.1 Clostridia bacterium | reverse complement strand
TATGGTATACGTGGAGGAATCAAATGAAGATCCTGATCATTGACGACGAAGAGCTGCTGGTCAAGGGGATCAGCTACAATCTGGAAAACGAGGCCTCTGTTTCCTGTGCTCGAGATTCTCGTTCTGCTTCTTTCCGCGCTTGTTCTCGGGATGGGCGGCGTTATGGTCGTCAAGGGAACAGACGGAATGACTGCGGGCAAGCTGCTGAGTTTCGTAGTTTATCTTGAAATGCTCAGGGCGCCCTTCGGAAACCTCGCCATGATGTCAAACGGCTGGGCAAGATGCTCGGACGCCGCTCAGCGTATTTTTGAAATCAGCGACGCGATTCCCGAAATAACGGAGAAAGAAAATGCCGTCGGGTTTGAAAACATCCGCGGCGAAATAGATATAAACGAGCTTGAATTCGAATATGAGCCCGCGAGACCGATTATTCAGAAACTGTCACTCCACGTTTCGGCGGGGGATATGCTCGGAATAGTCGGCAGAACGGGAGCAGGCAAGACCACGATTGCCAATCTTATCGCCAGACTTTACGACGCCAAAGAGGGCAGCGTGAAAATTGACGGCATTGACGTCAAAGACCTTAAAATCAGGGAACTGCGCCGCAATATCGGTCTTGTTTCCCAGGATATATATCTTTTCTACGGCTCAATTACCGAAAATATCAGATACGCAAGACCCGACGCTTCGATGGATGAGGTAATCGCGGCGGCAAAGGCGGCGTGCGCGCACGATTTCATTATGAAACTGCCCGACGCCTACGAAACCCGTGTCGGCGCGGGAGGGCAGAGTCTCTCCGGCGGCGAAAGACAGAGAATTTCAATTGCCCGTACGATAATACAGAATCCGAAAATACTTATACTCGACGAGGCGACGGCGGCGATGGATACCGAAACCGAGCGCAATATCCAGAACTCGCTCGGCCTGCTTTCAAAAGGAAGAACCACCATTGCGATTGCCCACCGTCTCTCAACTCTCAGAGACAGCGACTATCTCGCTGTCATAGACGGCGGAAAGATTGCCGAATACGGCACATTCAAAGAACTGCTCGACCTTAAAGGCGAGTTTTACAGGCAATATACAATTCAGGCGGAAGCGCTCAAGACCATCGGCATTGCCGAGTTCGCAGAGGACCATCCGCATGACGGCGACGAGGAGGAAAATGATGGAAATCAGGGTTAAGAACAGCACCGAATTTTCAGACAACATATCTCCGGAAACATTGAAATCCGAATATCTGACACCTGAAAACGCCGGGTTTTTCGCCTCGGATTCCGGCTTCCTCGGAGCGAGGATAAAAGGGACGGAATATAAGAGAGTCATTCTGACGAGGACTCTGCCGCTGACAGATCCCGAAGAATATATCTGTGTCAGCGATATCGAAAAGAACGAACTCGGCATAATAGAAAAGGTCACCGATTTCGGTGAGGAGCAGGCAAAGCTTATCGACGCGGAGCTTTCCCAGAGATATTTCTGCCCCGTCATTACCGAAATCCTGTCGGTGCGCGAGAAATTCGGAAATTTCTATTTTGATGTTAAAATCGGTGACTATAAAAAGAATTTCACGGTCAAGAATCTCAATAAAAACATCCGCTACCACGGTGAGGGATTTGACCTGATTGATGTTGACGGAAGCAGGTACAGAATACTTGATTACAACAGTTTTCCGTCAAAGAGCAGAAGAAAGCTCGATCCGTATATTTATTGATTAACCTGAAAATCCGGGAAAGGAGGCGAACGGATGAAACTTGCCGTGCATTTTGATATGACCCCTTCGGGAAAACTCTGTCGCGGAATACTTGCGCTTGACGGAGACACAATCTCGGCGAAAAGCGAAAGCGAAACGTTTTTCAGCGGCAGTATCAGAGATATACAGGAAATTATTCTGCGCACCTATGTCGGCTGCGGTATGATTGAACTCGTTCCATCCGGCCACGCTCCCGATTATTCCGACAGTATTCCGGTCTGCCGCTTTTCGATGAACAGCGTTGAGGAAGTCGGTGAATTCTGCAAGGTTGTCAATCATTATCTTAAGACGGGTATTGAAACCGAAATGAGCACGGCGTCTTTCCGTGTCTGCCCCAAATGCGGACGGCACTATGCCAGAGGAATGAGCACCTGCCTTTTCTGTGTTGAAAAAAGCTACCTTTTCAAAAAACTCGCCGGTATCGCGAAGCCCTATGTTCCTTGGCTGCTGTTCTCGGGATTTTTCGTGATGCTGTCATCTTTATGCGCCGCTGCCGTGCCGCTTTTCAACCGGCAGCTTATTGATAATTATTTTTACGGCAAAGGGCTTGACGCCTCAAACGCCGCGGGAGGCGTTATCCGCCTTGTCTGCGCTATGGCAGGCGTTCAGATTCTTTCAACCGTTTTCAATATCATCGCAAACCGGAGAACCGCGCGTATCGGCGGCAGGCTTGCCGATGACCTTCGTACAACTGTATATGACAAGGCGCAGCGTCTCTCGGTTTCATCAATGAGCGGAAAAACCACGGGCGACCTTATGCGCAGAGTTATGGGCGACACCGAGTCAATCAAGAATTTCATCACCGAAGAGGGAGTCTACGCGGTTAAGCGTCTTGTATTGTTTATCGTGATTATGATAATCCTTCTGCGCACCAGCCCCCTGCTTACCGGAGTCGTGTTTGTTCCGGTGCCGTTTGTTATGTTTGCCATGTATAAATTCAAAACCGTGATGAGAGTCAGATACGGACGTCTGTGGCGAAGCCGTTCAAGAGAAAACTCCATTCTTCACGATATAGTCAAGGGCATCAGAGTTGTCAAAACCTTCGGCAATGAAGACAGGGAGATAGCGAAATACGCGAAAGCGGCAAAGAGATTTGCCGATATTTCCGAAAGCAATGAGCATCTCTGGGCACTGACCTTCCCGTTCCTCGCTTTCTTTATGGGAATAGGCGAAATCTTTGTCCTGTATTTCGGAGGCAGGATGGTAATTTCAGGCAGAATTTCCGTCGGCGAACTGCTGGCGTTCAATCTTTATCTCGTCTATATCTATGAACCCCTCAGATGGCTCACCGACCTTTCAAGGCGACTAGGCGACGTAACCACATCGCTTATAAAAATATTTGAAATCATCGATGAGAAGCACGAAATTGAGGATATCGAAAACCCGAAGCCCGTCAATCTCTCCGGCGAAATCGTATTCAAGGATGTCCAGTTCGGCTACAAGCCGTATGAACCTGTATTGCGCGATGTCAATCTGACCGTGCATCAGGGAGAAATGATAGGCCTTGTCGGGCATTCCGGCGCAGGCAAAAGCACGATGATAAATCTTATTCTCCGGCTTTATGACACGGATCTCGGAAGCATTTCCATCGGCGGGACCGATGTCAAGGAAATGAGTCAGACGGAATACCGCGAAAAGGTCGGAGTGGTATTCCAGGAAACTTTCCTGTTTTCCGGAAGTGTCTATGAGAATATCGCTTACGCGAGACCGTCGGCGACAACCGGCGAAATCATCGCGGCGGCAAAAGCGGCTAACGCTCACGATTTCATTATGGAACTCAGCGACGGCTACAACACCGTTATCGGTGAGGACGGTCATACGCTTTCAGGCGGCGAAAGGCAGAGAATTTCAATTGCCAGAGCGGTACTGCGCAATCCCGAACTTCTGATACTCGATGAAGCGACGAGCGCCCTCGACCCCGAAACGGAAGAATCGATTCAGGACGCGCTCTCGAAGCTTGTCAAAGGCAGAACTACCTTCGCCATCGCCCACCGTCTTTCCACCCTGCGAAACGCCGACCGTCTTGTCGTTATTGAAAAAGGCAGGATAGCGGAAATCGGAACGCATGATGAACTGCTTGAGAAAAACGGAATTTACGCTTCGCTCGTCTCCGCGCAGCGCCAGACCTCGAAGTTGAGTAACTGATATGGAAAAGCACAATATACCGCCGCTGTATGACAAAAACAGCAGAATACTGATTCTCGGCAGCTTTCCCTCTGTTATGTCAAGACAGACGGAATTCTTTTACGGCCACAGACAAAACCGTTTCTGGAAGGTGACTTCAGCTGTTTTCGGCTGCCGTACTCCGGAAACCGTCAGTGAAAAGAAGAAATTCCTT
>JAFWRV010000333.1 GCA_017519685.1 Clostridia bacterium | reverse complement strand
GGCACCGTTCTGTCCATCGATACCGTCTTTGCCGTCGATACCGTCTTTACCATCGATACCATCTTTACCGTCGACACCGTCTTTGCCGTCGATACCGTCTTTGCCGTCAATACCGTCTTTACCATCGGCACCGTCTTTGCCATCGATACCGTCTTTACCATCGATACCGTCTTTACCATCGATACCGTCTTTACCATCGGCGCCGTCTTTGCCGTCGGCGCCTTTGATATTACCGAGATTGAATTCGTTTCCGTTTGTCAGAGTGATGACAAGCTCACCGTTTTCGTTGATTGCAACAGTCTGAATTCCGACACCGTCAGCTCCGTCTGAGCCGTCCTGTCCGTCCTGACCGTCAGCGCCGTTTTGTCCGTCCGCGCCTTTGATATTTCCGAGATTGAATTCGTTTCCGTTTGTAAGAGTGATGACAAGCTCGCCGTTTTCGTTGATTGCAGCATTCTGAATTCCGACTCCGTCGGCTCCGTCTGAGCCGTTCTGTCCGTCAGCGCCTTTGATATTACCGAGATTGAATTCGCTTCCGTTTGTCAGAGTGATTATGAGTTCGCCGTTTTCGTTGATTGCAGCATTCTGAATTCCGACACCGTCGGCTCCGTCTGAGCCGTCCTGACCGTCGGCACCGTTTGAGCCGTCCTGTCCGTCCTGTCCGTCCTGACCGTCCGCACCGTTCTCACCGGTTGCTTTAACTCCGAGCGAGGTCCATGTCGCGCCGCCGTCATAGCTGACATACCAGTAATTGTCTTCGCCTATTTTCACTTTAAGGTCAACAGGATTGACCGTGAAATCAACTTCACCGGTACCACCGTAATAAATATTATCTCCGGAGAATACTGCTGTTACGCTGTGATCGCCGATCGGGAGATTTTCCATTTCATAAACCGCAGTTCCGTTTTCAACATTTACTGCATTTCCCTCTGAATCCGAGTCAACAAAGAATGTAACCGTTCCTTCGGCGTCATCGGGAAGTGTTACGGTTACGCCGACAGTATTGCCGTAAACCGGCGATTCGGGCGAAACCGCAAGCGATACGGTCGGAGTTTCTTTCGGACCGAAAGCCGCTTTTAACGCAATCTGCGCGGTGATTGTCTCATCGGGAGAGGTGATAAATTCGGTTGCGTTTGGCTCGCTCCATCTGTCGGCCGGTTCCCCGCCGGAAACGCCGTCCTCATACCAACCGTCGATTTCCCTTTCCGTCCCTGACAAAATGAGACCTTGCGGAACTTCACAGAGCTTTATTTTTGTGTTTGTTCCGTACGAAAAAATATCGTCACCGACCATTATAGCCGTGTTGTTATATATTTTGCTTCCTTCCTTGATTTCAGCCGTTCCGGTTATAATGAAAACGCCTCCGCCGTAACCATAGGAGATGTTGCTTGTGGCTGCACAGTTCGTGATGGTTCCGCCATTCATGGAAAAGCCGACAACATCGGCACCGCTCGTTCTTACACAGACTCCGCCGCCGCCATAAACGGTATTTGAACATCCTTCAATGCTTCCTCCGGTCATGGTAAAGCCGGAATTCGTGTATACACCTCCGCCGTAATTGACGCTGCTGCAGTCTATGATTTTTCCGTCGTATATGTTTACCTCGGAGTTGTTGGAATATACTCCGCCGCCACTGCCATTGGATGAGCAGTTTTGTATTGTGCCGCCATACATATTAAACACTGAATTGTTGCGCGGTAAAACTCCGCCGCCGAACCTGGCGCTTGAGCAGTTTTGTATTGTGCCGGCATACATATTAAATGTTGAATTGTTATACACCATAACTCCGCCGGCAGCCGCATCGGATTTGCAGCTGTCAATTGTGCCGCCGTACATGTTGAATACTGCTGATGATTCCAGCTGAACTCCGCCGGCGCAATCCATACCGTTACGCCCGCTGAGGGTCACGCCGTTATACATATTTAAAGTTGCTGAGGAAACATTAATAAGCGGCGCGCTGGTATTTCCTGTTACAGGCGGTTTGTCAATTACAGATAATGTTTTACCATAATTCGGTCCCCCGAGATTCAGCACAGCGCCGTTTGATGCAATGATGCTGCATTTCTCAAGGTACAGAGTATGGTCCTCGCCGTAAACGGTTACGCTTACAGACGCATTATTTAAGGTTATGTTGTTGGTGAGAGTTATATCGCTACTGAGCGTTAAAGAATATTCACCGGAGGATTGTGAGTTGATATCCTGGACAGCCGCTGAAAAATCATCCGCCGATGAAACATCGTAGTTGTTCCCGTCATTCTCAATCGCCCCTGCGGAAATTACGCCGAGCGTGAGTAACAGCGAGAGAAGAACTGATATAATCTTTTTTGACATTTTCATAATGATTCCTCCATAAGAGTTTTTATGAAATACTTACCCGTATATTCTAACATATATTTATATTTAAATACAACAGATTTTTAATAAGTTAATCTCTTTACCGGCAGGAAAATATGTCTATGATGCTTTTTGCATATTAACCGGGCTTTTGTCGATGGAAATCATTCGGATGAGGAAACCTCCGGCTGAAAAAAGCCGGGAGGGAAACGGTACAAAACCCCAATATGGTACCGGTGTACCCAAAAGAGGGACACCGGTACATACTTTTTTGAAGTTCAATTAATATCAATGAAAACATTTTTGATTGAACATGTATCAGTACAGTGACAGTTTCATCTGTTTACTTGCTGATTTTATGCTCGTTTATCCATTTAAGAATATCCGTATTGTCTGCCGATCCATCGGCTACACTCATTCCAAGGCGGTAAACATCGTCATTCGTTGCATCAATCTTAATTCCGTTTAGTTCCAGGAACGAGATCATAATGTACATTCCAATTCGTTTATTGCCGTCAACAAAGGCATGATTTGAAATCAAAGAATAACCCAGTTTGGCAGCTTTTTCTTCTTTTGATGGATATAACTCCGCACCGTCGAAAGTGGAATAAATTGTTTCTATCGCCGATTCAAGCAGAGATTCATCACGTACGCCAACATCTCCGCCGGTAGCCTCTGCCATAACCTGATGCAAAAGCAAAACTTTTTCTTTGCTGAATTTTATCATTTTGCAAGCTCCTTAAACGCGGGAAGATATCTGGCAAGAACACGCCTGGCAACAATATCAATCTTTTCATCATCGGTCAGATCAAGAATAAAATTATCGTTTTCCATATCCACTATCAGATATTTGGGTTTATTGTTTCTGAGTACAACTGCTTCACCGTTTTTATCAACAGAACGGGCAACAAGCGAAAAATTCTGATTTGCCTGTGTCATAGAAAACATGGTTTTTGTATCAATAAGCATAATATAGCCTCCAATCATTATAGGATATATTCATCCTATTTTCATTATACTTATTTATCCTAAATTGTCAATACCTTGCTTCACAATAATATCAGTTGTGTTTTTGCTGACATATACCGGTTCGGTCAACAATGGTACCGGCTTCATAGAGAATTATACTTAAAACCATAATCAGATTAAGGAGTTTAATATACCATATTTCACTTTTACTAATCACGCCGGAAAGTCTTGTTACCATAACACAATCGAACTATATATTGCTGACGGACCCGGAGCAGTCCTCGGCGAATTATCTCGCTGTGATTCTGAGTCTGATAAAGACCAATCTGATGCGTTAAAACAAGTATATGCACCCGAAATCGTAACTACACTTGCGCCCGGCGCAAACCTCGCTTAAAACCCCGGCTGTTCTGACAGAACAGTCGGGGTTCTGTATGCCTGAAAGTCCTTATTTAAAGGGCTTTGCGAATATTTAAACTCACACTGATTGCGATCAATCGTCGCTCCATTTCACATATTGCAGCGAGGCGGCGCTGTCGCCCTTGCATCTTGCGTAATAAACCGTGAACAGCGTGCCGTCGGCAAGCTGTACCGTAGCCGGGTAGCCGATATCATCATCAAAGCACTCCGCGAGCATATATTCATTTTCGGATATTTCTCCGGTTTCGCTTACATCCCTTCCGTATATCCCGTAGGGCGGTATGCGCCTGCCGTAGGTGAGCACGGCTTTGCCGCCGCTCATAACGCACAGATGAGGCGGGGAACCGCATATTCCGGTCGCTTCCGGTGTGCTCCAGGTTTTGCCGCTGTCGGATGAAAAAGCTTTATATATAGTAAAATAATTGTCATCTTCCGTAAGGTGAGTGCGCAGCAGACCCATAAGTCTGCCGTCACCGAGCTGCGCGCAGTATGCCTCGTGAAACTGTGAAAGGTCATAGCCCTCGGGTATTACAAGTTCGCCTGTTTTTTCAAAGCTTTCGCCGCCGTCTTTGCTGCTGTATGCAAAAAAACGGTCTCTTATTTCCGGGTCTTCGGCGTAAACCGCCTTGCCGAGGTAAAGGATTGTGCCGTCACTCAGCAGCGCGGGACCGTGAGGGCAGTGCACTGTCGATTTCTTTTCCTCCCCGGCTTTTTCGCCGTAATCATAAAGCATACGGTAATAGCTGCGGGCTTTGCCGCGCTCCGGCGGGATTTTCTCAAACTGCCTGAGCATACCTTTGCCGGCTTCGCCGCTGTCGGAATAAATCCAGTCCGCGAATTCATTGATATATGTTTCCGCGCTGTTTGAAACTCCGCTTACAAGCATTTTCCCGCCGCCGAGGTACAGTATGCCGGGGTCTCTGTCGTCAAGGTAATGGTCGTATATGACGCGGGGCAGGCCGAAGATTTCGCCGGCATCGCCGCTCCTGAACATTATTATTTTGCCAAACGGGCACATATGCCCCATACGCATACCGGAGCAGACTACATAAATATTGTTGTTCTCGTCCCTGCATACCGAGGGCCAGGCGTGGTAGGCAAAGAAGCTGTCGGTAATCCTTGATACAATACCTTTTTTGATTATTTTCATATTATCTCCCGCAATGTTTTTTTATTATAATACCATAATCACGGCGAAACTTCAATTGAATACCGCAAACATATCGGGAGAAAAACTGTTTTCAGCTTTGGGTATTCTGTGACCGGTACAAACCGTCCCCCTGTCTGCTTTAAACTTAACCTTGCGGGCAGGGCTGTCAGCAGGATTAATACTGTTCCGTGTCGGAGAGATGAGACCCTTGAGTTTTTAACTCCTCCCTGCAAACCCGCCGAAATGATAGTTTTCAGAATTAAGTTCAAATGCACCTCCCCTGACCTGAAATGCACACGGGATATTTTCTGTTAAATTATATGAGGCAAAGATTATTTCTGCCGCTTTGTTCTGATGCTTTTTACAATTTTTACATATCACCCGACGCAAAAAAAAGAAAAACACCTGCCTTTTATGGCAGGCGTTTTTCCACAATAAAACGAAAGGGTGTAACAACAATGAAAAACTGCATTCTGAAAAATCGTTTCTGAAAAGTATGGCTTTTCAATTATAAACAGGCATAACTTTTCAGAAGCTTATGGTTCTCGTCAATATTGAAATTGATAGCGGCAAACCTGCCGTAATCTCTGCAGACCATATGAGTTGAAGGACCGTTTACTGTAGCTTCATAAGGAGCAAGGATATCAATCACGGTCTGAAAATCTGTAAGAAATTCATCAAGCTCATCTTTGGTAACAAACACATAACCGTACACTTCAATGGAATCTGTGCTGACTTTGTCGGGTTCATCAATTTCAAGACCGTATTTATCAAGCAAGGGTTTTACCTTTGAAATGATTTCTTCAACCATCTCTCTGTTATCCGAAAGCTCAGTGTCAATATCCGGAAAATATATAGAACCGTTGCAGTTCATTTCCCACATACCGGAATCAGAAATAACAGAAGCATCGTCAGTCCAGTCCGCATATTCTTGATAATTCTTGTCAAACCTGAACGCAGTGATTTCTTCGGTGAAATCATATTCCTGCATGCCTTTGTAAACAACATTCTTGCGGACGCTTGCGCAGTTGAGACCACCGAGAGCTTCAATCATACACTCAATTCCGATATCAGCGCCAAGGTGTCTATATGCTTCATAAAATATTCTGAACTCAACATCTTTTGCGTTTTTCAGATCTCTTGCCCAGCTTCGGAGCGCATAATACCTTGAGGGTTTTGAACCGATGGGAACCATCTTGCCTTTATTTTTTCCTTTTGACGCAAGATGAAAAGCCTTGCCGTATTCATTTCTGAAATGATTCAATTCCAGTTTCTCGCCGTCAACTACCAGCGTTGCGTTGAATATATCAAGATAACTTATCTGATACATGGTGAAGAAGTTGTCAATGTAATAGCCCAGTGACTTTGCGACAAATCTGGTCGTGTCATCCACAATGTGGATTCTGATTTCTTCCGAAACCGTCTTTATATAACTCATATGATTTTTTCTTTCCGGGCGGAATTTCAGAACCGCCTGTCTGTTTTCTTTGGTTACAGTTTAACAGAAATTAAGTCCATTAATCTGTACTCATTTTATTTCAGAGTGATTTCTCCGGCTTCAGCCGAAACATAATTCCAGAAAAATTCCGAATCAAAAGCCACAAAATTATGTTTGCCTTCAAACTCCGGGCGGTCCATAAGCATACGCAGAGTGATAAGCACCGCCATCTCATGCTTGCACAGGCAGTCATCGTTGAACGGACAGGTGCAGAACAGATCGGATACCGTTTCGCCATCAAAACTGAACTCTGCCTTATAAATGTGTCGCCCTCTTATAAATGCGGTACCTTTGCTGTTTTTCATGGAAAAATAAATCACATTGCCTTCTGTGCAATAATCAAAACCGGGTTTTATTTTGTCCGGATTGACGGACTCACTTTCCTCAAAGTTTTCAAAGCCAACGCTCCATCCTTCACCGCAGATGATTTTCTCTTTCTCTTCGCTTTCAGGATCAGGCGGCGGGATTATAACTGCAGCAAATCTTTCAGGATCAAAATCGGTATCAAAGCTGATCATTTTGTCATTGACATGAATAAAGCTGCCTGAGATGTGCAGATTTGGCCTGCCGATAACTTTCCTGTACTTCGTTTTGTCAATTCTGAAATGAGTTGTGATACTTTCAACCAATCCGAGTTTCCCGTAGAATTTTCCCGAGACAAAAACCTTGTCACCGGGTTCCAGATAAAACTCATCATTGTAATAATCAAAAGAATGACCGGTATCCTTGAATCTTATCTTTGCAACACAGGCAACCGGCTTCATTTCCTGGACAGAAGCTGACATAGTGCGGATTGCCTCATCTTCGGTCTCCTCACTTTTGTCCTTGAATCCGATTGTATTCTTTGTTCTGGTCATAAAATCTCCTCAGTCTTCCTTTACCCATACAACTGCGCCCTGATGGGGAGTGTAGGGGACGGGAGTTTTATACATCTCAGGTTTTTCCATTACCCAGGCCACAGGATTCGGATAGCGGGCGGTGACCTGCTCCCAGCTGTCATGGATGCAGTGCTTGTCAACATTCTTCTCAAAAAGTTCCTTTGTGAGAGGAATGCACTTCACAAGATTTACTTCGCCGAAGCTCTTTTTGGTTTTGCTGTAAGCAATCTTGATACGCTCGATGTGGTTGGTGGCGGATCTGCGCACCTCCCAGGTCTTTTCGCCTTTGAGAATCTTTTCTCCCCATTCGGGGTTCATGATGAGAATATACATAATGATTCCTCCTTTGAAATCAAAGCACTGCGCGGAAGATTTTTACGCCGTCAAAATTACGGTCGGAGTCATCCAGCACATAGAAATGATAGCTGTCCCCGGATTCACCGATGATGCAGCGGAAGGAATAGCCGTCAATTCTCTCCTTGTCAACCGCAAAACCTCTGATATAATTCACATATTCGCCAAAAAGGGCAATGAACTCATTGACATTGTCATTGGTCATATTGTCAAAAATAAGAGTGATTCCCTGATAGAGATATTTGCTGTCTTCCTCATCATCCTCTTTTGGACACTCGAAGTATCTTTCCATTTTGGCACCCAGTTTTTTAAACTCGGGCTCCCATTTCTCAAGAGCTTTCTGAGACCATTCCTCTTCATCAAACAGCCAGTTGTACGATTCGGTATAATCATCCATATTTGTTATGAATTCAGACCAATTATCACAAGGTCCAAGTTTGTCATTCCACTCTTCGGGTTCAACATAACCGTTCTTTTCACGGCTGTAAACATACAGGAAAACATCACCATAATAGTCATTCAACAGGACACCCGGAGCATCATCCATGCCCTCAGCAATTTCTATACATTTGTATTCCACGCATTCGCGCAATTCCTCACAATCAAATGTTTCAAGGAATCTTTTCCAGTATTATTGATTTTCAATTCTGTAAGTGACTTCATGTTTTCCTCCGTTCTTCAGGTAAAAGCCGTAATGCGCTTCTCTTTGACTATATTCTAACACTATCATAGTCCAAAAAAACGGACTTGAATTACAAAATTTTCATATTGCCGAGATCATCAATAACAAGCTTGAGAGTCTTGATATGTTTGTTGTAGTAGTTCTCTTTTTCGGCATCGTTGGGAGTGATTCTGGCTGCGTAATAAACGGATTTCAGCAGCTCTTTTGCATTTAGTTCAAGTGCTTTCTCAAGGCGGGTTTTCAGCTCTGCGTCAAGTACCTTGTTCTGGAACTCACCGACTTTTGATGCGCAGAAATCGTTGATGTAGCAGTAGAATATGCCTTTGTCATCAAGAGCATTCTTGATATCGTGGCCGACTTTTTCTTTCTCAACCATTACGAGGAAATCTGCGTCATCAATGGAGTCGATAATCGCCCAGTAGTCGCTGTCGGATGAAACGATGATGAAGGCGCCGACATCTTCGCGATAGTGCTCTTTGGAGATATCCGCAATCATCTTGTGATCAACCAGTGATTTGGATTCGTTAAGCCTCTCTACAAGGTTATATTCAAAATCAATTATTCCTCTGAATTCCTCTGTGAGCAGCTTCCACGCTGATGTGGTGTGGACATCATCATAAAGAATGACCTTGTTTATCTTGGATATTTTTTCATCATCAAGGCCGTTTAGGGTAGAATAAAGTCTGTAAGCATCGGAGTTTTCGCAGTCAACGACCACATCGATTACATCGTTTCTGTCAATGAAATCATAAATTCCCGTCTTGACACTGTCGTTTACATCGGTAACCTTGTCTTCACCGGTGAACCAGTCGTTATTCTGCGCATAGAGTGATTTGAGAAATTTCTTGTCACTTATCAGCACATTGCCCTCATCCTGAGGATCCCAGTTCACATAGCAGCCGAAGGGGTAAAATGCTCTGTTTGTGTTGAATTTGTTGCTTTCATTTATTATCTTATCTTCTTTTGTCCCGTTGGGCATGATGAACATGTTTCTTATATATTTCCACTCAAGCCAGTCGGGGAAAATATTGCGGCATTCATCAATTCTGTTTACTATGAGATTGTTTATATCAACTATATATTTGTTTACTCTGTAATTTGCTTTTATTATCTGAACGCCGCATCTGTCAAGTGTCTTGACTTCATCTTTATAGAGATCCATTCTGTCAAGATTCTGCAGGTCATATCTGAAAGCGTTCTCTGTTTTTGAATAATGGGTGAGGAGCTTTGTTCGGAGTATGTTAAGATTTCTGATAACTTTGCAGCTTGATTTTTCGAGAATCCGGATTTCATCTTCCTCATTCTCAAAGAACTGCTTCATATTTTCTTCTTTCACACCGATGAGATAGGCAATTTTTGAAGTTACTTCCGTCTGATTTTTCTTGAATAAATTGAGCTTCGCAAGTTCTTCCAGCCCTAAAGGTTTACACATAATTGTTGACTCCTTTCATTTGTCTGACTTAATTCTAACACAATTAAAGTCCAATAATCCGGACTTGTTTTGCTTTTTTTCGACATTTTTCCGAAGCATTTTCTCCGGCTACGATGCAATTATATAATATTAACAGTCCAATAATACGGACTGGTTTTTAGGTAAACCGTCCCCCTGTCTGCTTAAACTTAACCTTGCGGGCAGGGCTGTCAGCAGGATTAAAATTGTGCCGTGTCGGAGAGATATGAGTAAAGCCCGCATCATGATGATGCGGGCTGAGGGTTGTGCTATGAAATTTTCATGTCAAAAGTTGACTGTTCGCAATTTTAATTTTCTTATTGCTTATGATTATTCTGCTTTATCGCTTTACTCCGTTGTTTAAAGAATAATTATGTTATTGCTTAACATCGTATGCTTTCGGATTGAAAAGATGAACAAAAAACCATATTAAAATATCAAAGAAGCTATGTTTGATTGTTACCTGTTCCTCATCCATTATCTTGTTGCCGTTTTTGTCTGTTACAACAACCTTGACTGTATAATCGTCTGTCTTATCTTTAACAGTTAAAGTGCTTCCGCTGCCTGCAAGGCTTCCGTCAACATACCACTGAACGCTTCCGCCTTCCGGAACATCTGCGGTGAATGTCACTGTTGTGCGGTAGCCGTATGTCTTTTTGTTATCTGCGCTGTTACCCTTGATTATGTTTGCTTCGGGAATGTCCTGAGAGGGATTATCGGAGTCATCTAATACGGGCGGCACATAGCCTTCATCGCCGGGGGACAAAACAGGTCCAAAAGCCATATTACTTGGAGAATTAGTGTAACTCCAGTCGTATTCGTCTGCAAAAATACAAGGCCTTCCGTAATTATCCAGCCTTTGAGCAGGATTTGAAATTGTTAAACGAACACCATTAGTATACACAATTTCAAAACTACCTTCACTTGAACTGAAGTGACTGGGAGATACATTTTCGTCTTCTTCCCAGAATGGCCTATCAGCAACGATAACTTCTCCATCAGCGTAAGTGTATGTGTACACACCGTTTTCTTCAGAAATTGAAACGGCGTCTTTCGCAAGAAATTCTTTTGTGTGTTCCGGTATTGCGAATGTCTCTGATTTCAGCTCTGTAAGACACATAGCAGGACGTATGCCGTTGCTGGTTTCGCAAGTCCTAATGCAACTTGCGACCATGCCACTGTAATAGACACCGAGTGAATAGATGGAATAGCTTGGCGAACGCAGAGACCAAGAAAGGGCATTGCCTGAAATTGAGGTATTTAATGTATTTGACAATTTTAAGCCTTGACACTTTGCATAGTCGCTGCCTTTGGCTTGACGGGCGATATCATAATCGGAGTAGTTAGAAGAAAAACCATAGGCAGGGTTCATAACTTCATCATATGACAGAAGAAAGATTTTGTCATTTGTGCTTGCGCTGTTATAAACTGCATATATGTCTTTTGAAACTGAAGGGGAATAACTGTCATTATTCAGAGTTGTTGTCTTTATCTTTTCTTGCTGACTCTGACTGAATGCCGTAGCATAGAAATCATTATTAAGCCATTGTCTTATACTGCTGTACTCATAATTATTCGAATAATATGTTTGATCCGGATCTCCCCAATATGCTTCATATACCCATACGACAACGTCCTCTCCGTTTGAATAAAGGTAGTTGTTATACGGCTGACTGTCTATGACAGTTTCACACATTACAAGGCCGGTTGACGCATCAAGAATACGCCATCTCAGCGGTTCATATTTGAACCAGTAGACATTACCATATATGTAGCCATTTTCAACCTGACAACTTCTAGGTACACTTGTATTTGATGTATATCCGGTATCAGTTGGTCTGTATGAGTCAAACACAACGCCTCTGTACTTATTTCCTCCGAAATTGACATCACAGTATTTCATATAATCTGATGCTGCCATCTGACCGTCTTTGAAGTCGCCGCTCCCTGAATAATAGCCATAACTTTGCCATGTGACGCTTTGGGCATTCAGGGTAGACCCCATGATGTCTGTAACATCACTTTGAGGATAACTCCCAAAACTAATGACGTCGCCGGTTTGACAGGCAGTGCCTTTCTCGGCAGACACAACTGAACCTCCTATAACGACTGTACCGAAAACCATAATTAAACAAAGAACAATTGATAATACTTTCTTCCCTGATTTCATTATTTAACCCTCCGTAAAAATATCGGTTTTGTAATATCACTTTCAAAAAAGCGGTGATTCATAATTCTCCGGACCGCACCCGCCCTTGCGGGCGGGTGAAATATTGCTTATGATTCTTCTGCTTTATCGTTTACTCCGTTGTTTTCATAATATCCAGTATTTCCTTGAATTCAGGCGAAGCTTTGAATTCATCTGACAGCGGGTAGTTGTTTAACATATGATTTTTCATTTGCCTGCGGACGCTTGTATCAAGAAAAACGGCAATATCCTCCTGTTTATTTACGGTCGTGCCCTTAAACAATAATGCTGTGCGTTCCGTAATATTCGGCATTTTATCAAACTGTTTTGCAAGCTCGGCGCACTTTTTCAGATTTTCAAGTGCTTTTTTATCATTGCCGAGCCTGTGATAGCACTGCCCGAGATAGCCGTAATTATATATCGCCACACGCCAACACACGCCGTAGTTTCCGTCTGTATATACTAG
>JAFWRV010000332.1 GCA_017519685.1 Clostridia bacterium | reverse complement strand
TATGCACATTGGAGAATGGAAAAGAGACTACTATAATTACAACACTCTTGATGGTGTTCAATGGTGTCTTGATATGGAATATTTTAATGGCCATAGGCGCATCCGAATCAGCGGCAGCAACGCGTTCCCTTATAACTTTGAAGAGCTAATGAAATTCTTCGAGATAGAATTCTGGAGTAGTTCAGATGATTAATCATTAAATTATTTAATATAATACTACCAAAGCTAAATAGGCCCTTCAGTAATTATTATGCAGACAGACGGCAGTTTTTGAACTGCCGTCTTATTTTTTGAAAACACTTGCTCACCTGTCCCGAATATGGTATAGTATGTGTGTTAGAATAAACTTGCAAAGGCGGGAGATACTTAATGGAAATATCAAAAATTAAACTGCTCAGGGTTCTGGAAATAATGAAACAAACCGACGAGGACCACCCTATACCCGTTAATCAGATAATCAAAAAGCTGAAACTGTATGGCATTGAAGCTGAAAGAAAATCCGTTCTGCGAGATATATATGCCCTGCGTGACTGCGGTTATGACATTGTGCTTCACAGCGATAACAAACGCGGTTTCTTTATGGGAAGCCGAGAATTTGAAGACTGGGAATTAAAGGTCTTAATGGATGCGGTTGCAAGCTCGGAATTCTTAACTGAAAAAAACAGAAAAGATATGATTAATAAGATCAGTGCTCTGGCAAGTGTCAATTCTCAAAAGGTTCTGAAAGCAGTTACTCCATTGCTCTCTTCCGAGCACACGGGTGACCCGGTCACAAAAAACAATATTGATATAATCCTGAAAGCAATCTCGAAACAATCCAAAATCGGATTCGAATATACATATACCGGCACAGATTTAAAAAAGCATCTTAGATATGACGGTATGGAATATTCGGTAAGCCCATACACTATTGTCCGAAAGCAAGACAGGTATTATCTCATTGCCAATTATGATAAATACGATACTCTTTCGTATTTCCGCCTTGAAAGAATCAGTGATCCCGAAATACTTGAAGAAAAAGCCCTTCCTCCTGAAAAACTGCTCGGTAACGGTGCGAAAACACGAATCGCAGATTTTGTTGAAAGGAATATCTATAACTTCAGCGGTGAAACAACATTTATCCGCCTTACCTGCGATGAAGACAGAATTGATTTACTTGTGGACACTTTCGGAACAACGTTTCATATTGAAAAAGTTGAAAATGGTAAAGTTACAGCCGGTGTGACGATTAATGACGGCTGGGGTATTACTTCCTGGCTTGTGCAGCACGGAGATGTAGTCGAAGTGCTTGAGCCGAAAAGTGTGAGAAACGATGTTATTGATTTGCTGAAAAGACTCAGCCTTAAATATGAAATAGTAAAAGGAGAAAACAAATGAATAATATAAACCTGAATCAACTTCTTGATAATTATTATGAGAACTATGAATACATAAATAATGGCGGCAGAGACGAATATTTTAAGTGGCAGGCGGTTCAGTGTTTCCAAAATAACTGGAACCCTGATTCTGCAGATTTCGTTCAAATGTTTAAAGAATCAATAAAAGAATCAAGCAATCTGATAGACGGCAGTACTATGCATCCCACAAGCGGTATCGTTACTCTTGCTCAAAAGCCTGAG
>JAFWRV010000331.1 GCA_017519685.1 Clostridia bacterium | reverse complement strand
GGGACGGTGCTTTGGGTTCGGCGTATACGTTTCACATCAACAACAAAGTCACGTTCCGCGTTGACAGTGGCGAGGCCGACGGTTTCGGCGCGACGCTTGGCTCCGGCATGACGCTTTCCTTCTGGATCAAGGCTCCGGCCACGATTACGGCGTGGCGAGATTTCATGTCGTTTCGCCTTGGAGACCGCTACGAGCGTGTCGAGTGGTATTCATCCAATCCTGCCAAGTTCTATTTATATGGTTCTGCGGAAAGCGGTACGATAAGCCTTGCCGCAAACACCTGGCAGAATGTCTGCATGGTTTGGAACGAAGCGTCGTCGCGCTTCGACTTCTATCTTGACGGGGCGAAGCAGGACGCCGTTCTTTCCTTCTCTTTCACACAGCACCCTGAAAGTCCTTCCGACACTGCCGGCGGTCCTCTCAGCGGCAATCTGCTCCTGAACGGCAAGCAGTTCGCGGAACCACTTTCCCTTCTCTTCCGCGGAAACCGGGTCATCCATTTCCGCCGCTTTTGTTCCTTCGCGCGGGGAGTAGATGAAAGTGAACATTGAAGTGAATCCCGCTTTTTTTACAAGGTCAACGGTTTGTGTGAATTCCTCATAGGTTTCGCCGGGAAAACCGACTATGACATCGGCGGTGATTGAAAGATCCGGCATAACCTTATAAGCGTAATCGATAAGCGAAAGATATTTTTCCGCCGTATATCCCCTGTTCATGGCTTTAAGCACCCTGTCGCATCCGCTCTGGAACGGAAGATGAAGATGCTTTGCGACCTTTTCGCAGGATGCCATCGTATCGAGCAGCTCCGCGCTGCAATCCTTGGGATGCGAGGTCATAAACCTGATAATGAAGTCTCCGGGAATATCATTTATCTCCCTGAGAAGGCGGGGGAAATCATATCCGTAGTCCGGCTCTCTGCCGTAAGAGTTGATATTCTGCCCGAGCAGCGTGATTTCTTTATATCCCTCGCTGACAAGCTGCCTTGCCTCGCGGAGAATGATTTCGGGGTCTCTGCTTCTCTCTCTTCCCTTGACGTAGGGAACAATACAGTATGAGCAGAAATTGTTGCAGCCGTACATTATCGGAAGCCACGCCTTGAAGCCGGAGTCTCTCTTTACCGGCATACCTTCGGGAACAACTCCGTCGGAGTCGGGAATTTCGAAAACTTTTTTCCCGGTACTCAGCGACCTGTAAATAATTTCGGGAAGCCGGTGCATAACGTGCGTGCCGAAAACTATATCGACAAACGGATAGCTCTTTCTTATCTTTTCCGCGATTCTCGGCTGCTGCATCATACATCCGCACAGCGCGATTCTCATGCCGCGCTTTTGCATTTTAAGATTCTTCAGCGCGCCGACATTGCCGAAAACTCTGTCCTCGGCGTGCTCGCGTATGGCGCAGGTGTTATAGAGAATCAAATCCGCTTCCTCAAGTTTCTCGGTGAAGCCGTAACCGATTTCCTCCAGCATACCCTTGAGATACTCGCTGTCGGAAACATTTCCCTGACAGCCGTAGGTGTGAATGAAAGCGAGCGGTCTGCCGCCGTATTTTGTTTCAAGCAGTTCACCTGCAAGGTGGGTATATTCTTTTTGCTTTTCGGTTTCTTCGGGAGAAACGGAAAATCTGTTTTCCGCTTTCAATTCTTCACCTCCGGTCTTTACAGCGCATATTTATAATATTATATAATAATACGCCGCATTATTCAAGAGCAAATTGAACAATATCGGCGTATCGGTTAAATTTATTTTATTGTATATTCTCAACTTTCAAACGAAACGGTGATTTTCTTTCCGTCGGAAGCCATTATTATGTTTCCGCAGTAATCGGTGCGGTAAATTTTATCCGTATATTCGAGAATACGGCTGATGAACTTTTTCCCGGGATGGCCGTAATCATTATCCGCGCCAACCGAAATCACACAGTAATCGGGTGTGACCGCGCTCAGGAAACTTTCACAGGATGAATCGGACGAGCCGTGATGCCCCGCCTTGAGCACGTCGCAGTCAATATCCGCGCCCGATGAGAGAATACCGGTTTCCTCGCCGTACCCGGCGTCTCCGGTAAAAAGAAACGAGCTCTCACCGTAGTCAAGCCGCATTACAAGCGACATATTGTTTATATCCTCACTGTCAGCCGCGCACGGGCCGAGCACCGTGAAACGCGCGGAGCCGAGCATAAACTCATCGCCCGCCGAGGGATTGACAATCTCAGTACCCTCGTCCTGCACCTCATACATCATTGTGTCATAGCATCTGAGCTCCGGCACATATTCATCGGGAATGTAAGGCATATAAAGCTTGGATGGCTTGAACCCGTCAATTACGGCGCTGAGAGTTCCGATGTGATCGGAGTGCGGATGAGTCGCAACAACGCAGTCAAGTTTCCTGATTCCGGCAGAGCGCAGCACGCGCATAACATCATCTTCACGTCCCGGCTCTCCGCCGTCAATCAGCATTGTGCTGTCATCGCAGACAACAAGCGCGGAATCTCCCTGCCCGACATCAATGAATGTGACGGTCAGACCGTCCTCAAAAACTATTTCGTTTTCATGCCCTCCGAAGGTGTTCTCCAATCCCTCAAGGGGCTTGTCGCTCAGCATCAGCCAGACCGCGAGAACAAGAAGCGCGGCGCCTGCGATTTTTATAAGAGTCCGTGAAAAACTTTTCTTTTCTGATTTTTCCATTTAAATGTCATCATCGGAATTTCCGGCGTAATCGGCATCATCCGCGAAGATATCGTCAATGCTTACAGGAGTGTCGATTTCATCGGGAAAATCGTCAAAATCCTCGGGAACCTCCTCCGGAAAATCGCCGTCGGTTTCCGGTATATCGTCAAAGAATACCTCATCCTCAAAAGCTTCCTCCGGCTCGGTTTCCTCGTCTTCGTATATATCGGCGAAATCGTCTTCCTCAACAGGCTCATTAAAGACTTCTTCGGGGATTTCTTCCGGAATATCTTCGGGTATATCTTCGGGAATTTCCTCAGTAATTATTTCGGGGATTTTCTCTTCTTCGGTTTCGTCTGTTTCTTCAACTGTTTCAGCTTCGTCGATTTCTTCGTCTTCGGGAATTTCACTGTATTCAAACGGCGCTTCACCGTCATCGTCTTCCGTGATTTCTTCCTCAACGGCTTCCGGAGCGTATTCGCTTTCTCCGCCGTCAAGGTCGTTGAAACTGAGCTGCTTATCCGATGAGCCGCCCGCGAGCGCCTGACGCTCATACCATTCCTGCTTGGATATGAGGACCTGTCTCGGCTTAGCCCCTTCCGAGGGACCGACTATGCCGTTTTCCTCAAGTTCATCCATAACGCGGGACGCTCTCGCGTAACCGAGTTTGAGTTTCTTCTGAAGCATTGTTGTCGATGCCTGCCCCGCGAGAAGAACGACCTCAACCGCCTGATCAAACATCGGGTCAAGCAGCGATTCCTCCGTTTCCTTTCCGGGGCCGTCTTTGGAAACTGCCGCTTTTGCCTCGATTTCTCTCATTACATCGTCGTTGTAATCCGCTTCGGACTGCGCCTTTATGTGATTTAAAACCGCTTCTTTTTCTTCGTCGGTTATGTAGCATCCCTGAATTCTTATCGGCTTGCTGATACCGACGGGATTGTACAGAAGGTCACCGTTGCCGAGCAGCTTTTCCGCTCCCGGCTGGTCGAAAATAATTCTTGATTCCATTGAGTTCGCGACCTTCAGGGCAATTCTCGAAGGAATGTTTGCCTTGATAAGACCCGTTATGATATCCGCTCTCGGGCTCTGGGTCGCAATAACCAGATGAATGCCGGCCGCTCTCGCCATCTGGGCAAGACGGCAGATACAGTCCTCAACCTCTTTGGGCGCCGCCATCATAAGATCGGATAACTCATCAATGAAAATGACAATGTGATGCATCTTTTCAAAATCGGGATTGGCGTCGCAGAATTTATTGTAACCCTTGATATCCCTGACTTTGCACTCGGAGAAGGTCCTGTATCTTCTTTCCATTTCCGATACCGCCCAGCTGAGCGCGCCGGCGGCTTTACGGACATCCGTGACCACCGGAACCTCAAGGTGGGCAATGCCGTTATATGAAATGAATTCAACCTGTTTCGGGTCAATCAGAAGCAGACGCACCTCATCCGGAGTCGCGTTGAAAAGGATGCTGATTATCATCGCGTTCATACATACGGATTTACCGGAACCTGTGGTACCGGCGACAAGCAGATGCGGCATTTTGGTAATATCGGCAACTATGATATCGCCTGTGATATTCTTGCCGAGCGCCACGCTGAGCTTGCTCTTGAGTCTGCCGGCTCTGTAAGTATCAGTGTCAATGATTTCACGCAGGGTAACAGTCGATTTGGCGTTATTGGGAATTTCAATTCCTATCGCGGATTTTCCGGGAATGGGCGCCTCGATTCTGACGCTCTGGGCAGCAAGGCGCATCGCTATATCGTCCGCAAGCGAGGTGATTTTCGAGATGCGGACACCCGCCTCCGGAACAAGCTCATACCTTGTGACAGAAGGTCCTCTGACTATTCCGGTTATTTCCGCTTTTATTCTGAAGCTTTCAAGCGTATCTATCAGCTTGCCCGCTCCGGCCTCCATCTCCGCTCTAGTGTCTGTAACGCCGGAATTTCCGGGAAGCTCAAGACATTCGATAGGCGGGAACTTATAATCATGTTTTTCAACAATTTCGCCGCTGCCGTCCGGGATTTTTTCGATTTTCTTCTTCGTCTTTTCGGCAGCCGCCTTCACGGTCTTTGCCGCTTTTTTCACCGGCTTTTCCGGTGAAGCGGGTTCGTCTATGGTGACGACAGGTATATTTATATTGCCGGTCACTTTTCCCGGTACTCCGGGCGCGGCGGCATTTACCGCAGGCGCTGAAGTGACAGGCATCGCGGGCTCGCTGAGCCCGGTGTCAACATTTATATCCGGTGACGGCGCCTTGATTTTTATATCTCTTGAAACAAAATCGGAGTTTACGGGAGAAGCCGCCGTATCCGTGATAACCGGAGGCATCTTTATCTTCTGTTTTTCTTTTTCCTTTTCGGCTTCTTCCGCTTCTTCACGCTCTCTGCGTTCTCTTATTTCTTCTCTCTTCGCGGCATTCTGCTCAAATCTCTCGCCGGTCGCTTTCCTGATAACCTTGACGGGTCTGCCGATATATGACGCGAGAATGGGCAGGGTTATTCCGGTAAGCAGAAGCAGGGCAACCGCGAGAAGGATGAAAACGGTAATGAGCGCGCCTGTTTTACCGAAAAGTTTTCCTATCGCTCCGCCTACAACCGCGCCGAGCACGCCGCCGTTCATTTCAAGCGTTCTCTTTTGCCACACGTCGCTAATCTGGACAGACAGCGTGGTGTTAAGCAGATAATCCGCCTGAGAACGGATCAGATGTATGACTGCGGCAAGAAACACAATGAAGCTTCCCGAGCTGACAAGATTCAGCGCCGCTCCCCCGAGCGGTTTGTTCCTTGCGTAAACTATTCCCATATATATCAGCAAAAGAGGAAGAATATAGGCGCAGAATCCGAAAGCGCCGAACATGAAATTATGAATGATGTTCCAGACACTTTCTCCTTCAACGAACACCACTGCAAGCAGGAACGCGGCGACTGCCATAAGCATAATTGCCGTCACCTGTCTTCTGCTCGCGGGATCCGCTTCGTATTTTTCCTCCTGCTTCGGTTTGCTTTTGGGCGCCGGTTTCGCGGCGGCTTTTTCCGCCGGCTTCTTTTTGGGAATTTCGGGAGCCGGCGCTTTTTTTGTCTGCGTTTTTCCGCCCTTGGGCGCAGACGTTTTTTTCTTAGAGGTATCAGCCAAAATTATTCCTCCCTGTTAAATGTGAGCAACATTTTCCTATTTTATAAATTATTATAAAATTATATCACTATATTATGATTTTTGCAACTGAAATTTCAATATTTTGTTGAATACGGTGTTGAAAAATACCATCGGTAGTGTTATTATAAAAAATGAGGTGACTGAAATGGAAAGCAAAACCGACACACTCAACAGAATGATAAGCGAAAGCAAAAAGATAGTTTTCTTCGGCGGCGCAGGTGTTTCCACAGAGAGCGGCATACCCGATTTCCGCTCGGCTGACGGAGTGTATATGATGAATTACAAATACCCTCCCGAAGAAATCATCAGCAGAAGCTTTTTTGACGCGCACCCTGCCGAGTTTTTTGAGTTTTACAAAAAATATTTCTATTATCCAAACGCAAAGCCCAACATCACCCACCTCAAGCTCGCGGAGCTTGAAAGAGCGGGGAAACTCAGCGCTGTCGTCACCCAGAATATCGACGGTCTGCACACTGCCGCGGGCAGCAAAACCGTCTATGAACTGCACGGGAGCGTGCTGAGAAATTACTGCATGAGATGCGGCAAATCCTACGATATTTCTTATGTCGTGAACTCCGACGGGATACCCCGCTGTTCCTGCGGAGGAACGGTAAAGCCGGATGTCGTTCTCTATGAGGAAAGTCTTGACGAGGCGACAATAGAAGGCGCTGTGTCGGCAATATCGGACGCAGATATGCTGATTGTCGCGGGCACCTCGCTGAAGGTCTATCCCGCGGCGGGCTTCATCCGTTATTTCAGCGGCGACCGCCTTGTGCTCATCAACCGCGACGCAACACCTATGGACTCGATTTTCGGGCTTGTCATCAACGACAGTCTGGGTAATGTCATGAGCAAAATCAAAGTTGAATAACTTAATATGGAAATAATTATAAATAAAATTTTTGTTTTGTATTGTAAAAATGAATTACGAGTAGTATAATAATATTTTGATAATACATAAAACCGGAGGTCTTATCTATGAACTACGATGCAACAGTAGTCGGCGCAGGCGTAATCGGGTCTCTTATTGCCCGTGAACTGAGCCGCTGCAACATCAAAGTGGCTCTGCTTGAAAGATGCAACGATATGGCTATGGGCACTTCAAAAGCCAACTCCGCCATCGTTCACGCAGGCTTCGACGCAAAGCCCGGAACCCTCAAGGCAAAGTTCAATGTCGAGGGAACGGCGCTTATGCCTGAACTCTGCAAAACCCTCAGCGTTCCCTTCAAACCGGTCGGCTCCCTCGTTGTTGCCTTCTCGGATGAAGAAATGGAAACGGTGAAGGAACTGCTCGAAAGAGGAGTTAAAAACGGCGTGCCCGGTCTTGAAATCTATGACCGTGAAAAGCTCCGTGAAGTTGAGCCGTCAATCAGCGAAGAAGCAAAAGGCGCTCTCTGGGCTCCGACCGCAGGCATCGTCTGCCCCTACGAGCTCACAATCGCCGCTGTCGAAAACGCAGTTGTGAACGGCGTTGAATTCAAGAGAAACTTTGAGGTCAAATCAATTGACTTTGACGGAAACGAATTCACCGTTTCTGACGGCAAAGAGTCATTCAACACTAAAGTTGTCATCAACGCCGCCGGCGTTTACTGTGATGAAATCGCAGCCATGATAGGCGACAGCTCCATTCATACCGTTCCCCGTAAGGGCGAGTATATGCTCTGCGACAAGACCATCGGCGGTCTTGCAAAGCACACAATATTCCAGTGCCCCTCAAAGATGGGCAAGGGTGTCCTCGTTACTCCGACCGTTGACGGAAACCTTCTTATCGGACCGAGCGCTCTTGATATTGAGGATAAAGAAGACACGGCGACAACAGCCGTCGCTCTCGAAAGCATTCTCGAAACCGCGAAGAAATCCGTTCCCGTTCTCACAACAAGAGAGGTCATCACCTCCTTCGCGGGCCTTCGCGCGCACTGCGACAGAGACGATTTCATTATCGAGGAAAGCGAAAAGAACGCAAACTTCATCAACGTTGCCGGCATTGAGTCCCCCGGTCTTTCATCAGCTCCGGCAATCGCGGTCTATGTAAAGAATATGGTCGCCGGAAAACTCGGCGCAACCGAAAAAGCGGACTTCAATCCCGTCAGGAAGGATCCCGTCAGATTCAGACACATGAGCAATGAGGAACGCAAGGCGATTATCGCGAAGAATCCCGCCTACGGCAGAATCATCTGCCGCTGTGAAACCATCACAGAGGGCGAAATTCTCGATGCCATCCGCGCTCCCGCCGGCGCCAGAGATGTTGACGGCGTAAAGAGAAGAACCCGCGCGGGTATGGGACGCTGCCAGGGCGGCTTCTGCGGCTCAAAGGTTGTTGAACTGCTCGCAAAAGAACTCGGCGTTGAAATCAACGAGATAACGAAGTTCGGCGGCGATTCAAAAATACTCTACGAGAGAACGAAATAAGGAGGAGGAAAAACAATGCTTAATTATGATATAGTTGTAATCGGCGGCGGCCCCGCAGGTATGGCGGCAGCCCTCAAAGCAAAAGAATGCGGCGTTGACAGTATCCTCATCCTCGAAAGAGCTGAGTCACTCGGCGGCATTCTCGAGCAGTGCATTCACACCGGTTTCGGTCTTCAGTATTTCGGCGAAGAACTCTCCGGTCCCGAATACGCGGACAGATTCATCAAGCAGGTTCTTGATGAAAAAATCGAATATAAACTTGACACAATGGCGCTTGAAATCACTCAGGACAATGTTGTCTATGCCGTAAACAAGACCGACGGTCTGCTTGAAATACAGGCGAAGGCAGTCATTCTCGCCATGGGATGCAGAGAAAGGCCGAGAGGCGCTCTCAACATCGCCGGCACCAGAGCGAGCGGCGTTATGAGCGCAGGCACGGCGCAGAAATATGTTAATATCGACGGCTATATGCCCGGCAAAAAAGTCGTTATCCTCGGCTCCGGCGATATAGGTCTTA
The DNA here is from genome assembly GCA_017519685.1 of Clostridia bacterium. GTDB lineage: Bacteria > Bacillota > Clostridia > Oscillospirales > Acutalibacteraceae > CAG-177. The sequence goes on along the minus strand of JAFWRV010000331.1, from coordinate 11,478 downwards.
TTATGGCGCGCCGTATGACTCTTGAGGGAGCAAAGGTTGAATGCGTATGCGAACTGATGCCCTATTCAAGCGGCCTTACCAGAAACATCGTTCAGTGCCTTGACGACTTCGGAATTCCTCTTTATCTCAGCCATACGGTTGTTGATATTCACGGTAAGGACAGAGTCACCGGCGTTACGATAGCGGCGGTTGACGAAAACAGGAAGCCGATTCCCGGCTCCGAGCAGTATATCGAGTGCGACACTCTTATGCTTTCCGTCGGCCTTATTCCCGAAAACGAGCTCACAAGAAATGTCGGCATCTCCATTGACCGCGTTACAAGCGGCGCAATCGTTGACGAATACAGAGAAACCGACCACAAAGGCGTATTTGCCTGCGGAAACGTTCTTCACGTTCACGACCTCGTTGACTTCGTTACCAAGGAAAGCCAGATTGCGGGCGAAGGCGCCGCAAGATATGTTCTGGGCAAGAAATCCGATCCCGAATACATCACCACAAAGGGTGTCGACGCGGTTCGTTACATTGTTCCCCAGAAGGTCAACATCAAAAACGAAGGCGACGTTCAGCTCTTCTTCAGAGTCGGCTCCACCTTCAAAAACGCGACCGTCAAGGTCAGATATAACGGCGAGGAAATCATCAGCCGTAAAAGACCCCGTCTTGCTCCCGGCGAAATGGAAAATGTCGTTCTCAAAAACGATATGCTCAAGAGCTTTGCCAAAGACGGCGTGATAGAAATAACTGTGGAGGTATGATAGAATGACAAAAAACATTACCTGTGTAACATGCCCCATGGGCTGCGCGATAACCGTTGAACTCAGCGACAGCGGCGAAGTTCTCAGCGTAAAGGGAAACACCTGCAAGCGCGGTGAAGTCTATGCTGTAAACGAGTGCACACATCCTCAGAGAAGTCTTGCCACAACCGTCAAGGTTGAAGGCGGAATTCACAATGTCGTTCCCTGCAAATCAGCAGGCGCTCTTCCCAAAGAGAAGATTTTCGACTGCATGGAAGAAATCAACAAGGCGTGCGCCAAGGCGCCTGTCGCTCTCGGCGATGTTCTCGTTGAAAACGTATGCAACACCGGCATAAACATCGTCGCTACCAATCATTGCCCTGCAAGATAAAGCGGGATAATCACAAACAAAATATCAAGCGGGTACGCTCTTTCGGAGTGTACCCGCTTTTATTATTTTTATTATAAATAAACCTTAATAATTTAATGTTTCAATAGATTAATATTTCAATATTTCCTGATGCTTTCGGCGTGCTCAAGCATCATGCAGTAGCTCTCGTGCCTCGAAACGGGGATTTCTCCTCTTTCAACCGCTTCAACTATTTTGCACCCTTTGTCATTGACGTGGCGGCAGGTTGAAAAGCGGCATTTGCCGAGATACGGCACAAACTCTCCGAAGGCAAACGGCAGATTTTCTTTCGAAACAAATTCACTGTCCTGCGAAACAAGGGAAGCAAATCCCGGAGTGTCCGCGACATAACCACCGTTGACCTTGAAAAGCTCGCTGTGTCTGGTCGTATGCCTGCCCCTGCCGAGCTTTTCGCTGATTGCCGCGGTCTTCAGGTCAAGGCCGGGAAAAATTGCGTTCAGAAGCGAGGACTTCCCGACACCGGAATTGCCGCACAGGGCGCTGATATGACCTTCAAATTCGGCGGCAACATCATTTGCGTTTCCGCCTGTTTTATTTGAAATACAGAATGCCTTTATGCCGACCTTCCTGTATATTTCCGCGTATTCGTCTCCGGGCTCGATATCGCATTTTGTAAATACGACTACCGGCTCTATACCCTTGTCAACCGCGAGCGCGGTAAGCTTGTCGATTATAAACAGCACCGGCTTCGGCTCAACGGTCGAGGCGACTATGAAAAGGCGGTCAACATTGGCAACCGGGGGACGCGACATTTCCGTTGTTCTCGGCTTTATCTCGTCGATTGTATTCTCCGCTTTATCGTTGAGAGAAATCACAACCCTGTCTCCGGCGAGAGGGGTTATTCCTTTATTGCGGAATATACCCTTTGCCTTGCACTCATATATTTCACCGTCGGCGGCTTCAACATAATAGAAGCCGCCGATGCCTTTACGAATTATTCCGTCAATTCCCATCCGGTTTAAACTCCCGGAAACTGGCCTACGGTCAGAGTGATTTCCGTGTCAACGGGAATCTTGTCGCCGCCGGTAAGAGAAGTTATGCCTGACGGAGATGCGGGATTCTGAGCGGTAACCTTGCCGTTCTTATCAACATCAAGGGTCTCGGCATAAGTCACTTTGACATTTTTGAAACCTGCAGACGCAAGCTGCATTCTTGCCGCTTCTTCGCTCAGACCTATAACAGACGGAAGCGTCTGCGAAGCGACAGGTGATGAATTGCCTGTCAGAGCGTAAACGGAATTGCTGATGACCGCGGGGTTCTTCGTGAAATCGACATTGCAGGAATAGTAAAGTGAACCGTTGATAAGGACCTTGACGGGCACATTGGAGTCGCTGCCCTCAATGGTGAACGAATAGTCGGTGCCGTCCATAAGAATTGAATTGGTTATCTTGGACTCGTTGTTGACATAAACATTGAAACTCTGGGCATTTCCTTCATTGGGAAGTCTGATTGTTACGGTTGCGGTCATCTGGCTCGGAACGCCGTTACTGACCACTATCTGAACTCTCGTGCCGGGCATAACCTTGTCACCCTCTTCGGGGTTCTGGGAGATAATCGTGCCCTTCGGTTTGTCGCTGTTGACCTGCTCATAATCGGTTACTATGGCAAGCTGCATAGACTCAAGCTTTTCGGTAGCGAAAGTTACCTGGTCGCCTATGATATTAGGCACCTCGATAAGCTCGTCATCGCTGGCGTAATAAATCGTGATTATCTGGTCAAGACTTGCCTCCGTATCGGCGGCGGGAGCGGTCTTGATAACATTACCGTAATCGACAACCGCGCTCGGTATCGGCAAAAGATTGGTAGTGAATCCGAGGTCCTCAAGCTTGATTTTCGCCTTTTCCCAGTTCATTCCCGTAACATCGGGAACCGTTATCGGCTTATCGTTATCGACAACGTAAATCTTGACATCCTTGTTAGCCGAAACAAAGTTGCGGCCCGCTGCGGGATCCTGATTGAAGACGATGCCGTCCTCATAAAGGTCGTTTGCCTCAAGGATAACCTCAATGCTCAGAGCGGGGAACTTATCTTTGATTTCCTGCTCGTAGTTCATTCCGATGAAATTCGGAACGGTTTCATACTGCGGATTAAATGTGTCGGTAAAGAAATACAGCGCGGCAAACACTCCGAGACCGACCACAATAAGACCGATAAGAATTCCGACCACAATGAAACCCGCTCTGCCTCTGGGAGCGCCGTCATCATCGTCATCGTCCCCGTCGCCGGGAAGAACAATCGGCACCTGCTGCTCAGGCGGCATTCTTACGGGAGCTGCCGCTCTCTCATTGCTTTTCTGAGCGAACTTTGTGGGCTCTGTATCAATGAAATAATTGTGCTGGAACTGAATATTCGGGTTTCTCTTGAATTCCTCGATATCAAGCAGCATTTCCGAAGCGGTCTGATACCTTGACTTGGTATCCTTTGACATCGATCTCTTGACTATCTGCTCAAGACCTATCGGAATATTGGGATTGATTTCGCGTATGCTCCTCGCGTCGCTCTGAAGCTGCATAAGAGCAACCGAAACGCTGTTGTCCGAAACAAACGGAAGCTTTCCGGTCAGCATCTCATACATAACAACGCCGACCGAGTAAACGTCTGTTCTCTCGTCAATTGAGTCGCCCTTTGCCTGCTCGGGGCTGATATAATGCACCGAGCCGATGGCGGAGTCGGTCATTGTTTTCGTGTCGCTGTAACTGAAGCGGGCAATGCCGAAATCCGTCACCTTGATATTGCCGTTTGAAAGCAGAAGAATATTCTGCGGCTTAATATCGCGGTGAATAATTCCCTTATCGTGGGCGTGCTGAAGCGCGCGGAGAATCTGGGTGGTGAAATGGATTGTTTCCTTGATACCGAGATGCCCCTGCTGTTCAATATACTCCTTGAGCGTGATTCCCTCGACATACTCCATCACGATATATTGCAGGCGGTCGCCGTAATTGACGTTATAAACCTTCACAATATTGGGATGGGAGAGGAGAGATATCGCCTTTGACTCATTCTTGAATCTGCGGCGGAATTCCTCATTGGCGAGAAACTCATCTTTTAAAATTTTAACGGCGACTATTCTGTCATCTATATTGTCATACGCTTTATAGACCACTGCCATTCCGCCTACGCCGATGACTTCCTGAATTTCATATCGGCCGTCAAGTCTTTTGCCGGTATAATTCTCCATTCTTCTTACCCTCCGTATTATACTTTGACAGAAACAACGGTCACATTGTCTCCGCCGCCGTTTTCTATCGCTTTATCAACAAGTTTTCCGACATATTCCTCAAGCGGTGTATCCGCCGCCGTCAGCACTATATCGCGCACTCCGGTGTAATTTGTCAGGCCGTCCGTGCACAAAAGAATTATATCCCCGGGCGCGACGTCCTCCTGGCAGAAATCCGTTCTGACGGAGCTGTCAACGCCGACCGCCCTCGTTATGAGATGCTTCTTGGGATGGGAGGTGGCCTCCTCCGCCGTTATCGTTCCGTCCTCAACCATTTTCTGAACAACCGAATGGTCGCGCGTGAGCTGGACTATCTCGTTCCTGTCGGGATTTATCAGATACGCCCGGCTGTCACCCGCGTGGGCAATATAGACAAACTCCGATGTGACTATTGCCGCCACGACGGTTGTTCCCATTCCCTCATATTTCTCATCGGATATCGAGAGAGAATATATATATTTATTCGCGTATTCAACCGCGGTCAGCAGCAGGGATTTGACGGAAATATCACTCATTCCGTCATAATAACCCGCAAGGATTCTTTCGCGCACTATCCTTGCGCATTCCCCTGAGGCAACCGCGCCTTCCGCCGCGCCTCCCATACCGTCGCATACGATGGCATAACAGGCGCCCGGGGTGAGTTCTCCGAAGGAATATGAATCCTGATTGCTTTCTCTTGTGGTTCCGATGTCTGATTTGGCTGCTAAAATCATCAGGCAGTCCCCCTTTCCGCGTTTTTTTTGCGGCGAAGCTGTCCGCACGAAGCGTCAATGTCCGAACCGAGCTTCCTTCTCACCGTAACGGTGATACCGCTTTTTTCAAGAATCGCGGCAAATTTTTTCACGCGCTCGGGACTGCTCGGCGTGAACGGGCTCTCTTCCACCTTATTGACAGGTATCAGATTAACGTGGCAGAGCATTCCTTTCAGACGCCTTGCGAGTTCGTCAGCGCATTCATCCGAATCATTGACACCCGAGAGCATCGCGTATTCGAATGAGATTCTGCGTGAGGTAATTTTTGTATATTTACGGCACATATCAAGCAGTTCGCCGATATGATACCGGTTATTAACAGGCATTATTCCGCTGCGTATCTCATCATTCGGAGCGTGCAGGGAAACAGATAAAGTAAGCTGGAGACGCTTTCCGAGAAGTTTCTCTATTCCCGGAACAATTCCGCAGGTTGAAAGCGAGATGTTGCGCATTGAAAGATTCTGTCCCTTTTCGTCGGTCAGAAGCTCGATAAATCTCATAACATTATCGAAATTATCAAGCGGCTCTCCCATTCCCATAAGAACGACGTGCGATATTCTTTCTCCCGTTTCCTTCTGCGCGAGATAAATCTGTGAAAGCATTTCACCCGCGCTCAGGCACCTTTTGAATCCGCCGAGAGTCGAGGCGCAGAACGCGCATCCCATTTTGCATCCGACCTGGGATGAAACGCAAATTGTGTTTCCGTACTTGTATTTCATAATTACGCACTCGATGTAATCGCCGTCGTGAAGAGAATACAGCATTTTAACCGTGCCGTCCGACGCGGTCTGTTTACCCGCGGGGGAGCAGCAGACAATCGGCAGTTTCTCTTTGAGTTCTTCCCTCAGGGCTTTGGGCAGATTTGTCATTTCATCATAGTTCAGGACCTGATGCTTATGCAGCCACTCATACACCTGCGAAGCGCGGAAACCCTGTATTGAATTTTCCTTGAATACCGATGACAGCTCGTCAAAGGTCGCAGAAAGAATATCCATATTACTCCGTATTACTGTTTTTCAAAAGCCGCAATGAAAAATCCGTCTGTACCGTGAATATGCGGCATTAATGTCAGATATTTGTCTTCATCGGAATATCTCGCGACATCCGTCAGATATTCCGCGATTCTGAATTCGGGATGTTCCGACAGAAATCTGTCGCAAACAAAATCGTTTTCCGCCTTGTTGAGAGTACAGGTGGAATAGACGACTCTTCCGCCGGGTTTCAGATATTTCACCGCATTCGAAAGAATTTTATACTGAATATCGGGGAGCTTTTCGCTCTCTCTCTTGTTTTTGAATCTTATATCCGGCTTGCGCCTGATAATTCCGAGTCCCGAGCACGGAACGTCGCAGAGAATTCTGTCGGCAGTGCCGTAATTGGGATTGTACTCGAGAGCGTCCGAAAAATAGGAATAAACGTTTTTAAGGCCGAGGCGTAAGGCGCCGTTTCTGATTAAATCAACTCTTGACTGGTAAATGTCAAATGACATCACCCTGCCTTCGCCTCTCATCATTTCCGCGAGTGTAAAGGTCTTTCCTCCGGGAGCGGCGCACATATCAAATATTGTTTCGCCGGGCTGAGGGTCAAGAGCCCTGCAGCAATACTGCGACGAAAGATCCTGCGCGTGAAACAGTCCGTCTTTATATGCTTCAAGTTCCTCAATCGCGCCGGTGTCTTTAAGCAGAAGCGCTTCGGGAATAATTGACGATATTTCGGATATCACACCTTCCTCGGCAAACTTCCACATAAGCTCGTCGGGAGTGATTTTCAGCGTATTTGTCCTTACCGTAACGGGAGCGGCGTCAAGCGCTCTTTCAGCAAGACATTTCGCGTTTTCAAATCCGTAATCCTCAATCCAGGATTCAACTATCCATTGAGGGCAGGAATAACGGATTGAAAGGAACTCGGCTGTCCCGTCCTCTGTTTCGGGATATTTAAGTCCGTTATCCGCGACTCTCCTGAGCACGGCGTTGACAAGAGAAGCGGCAAAAGAAGATTTATTCACCTTCGCGAGTTCAACGCTTTCGCTGACTGCCGCGTGATTGGGCACCTTATCCATAAACAGAATCTGATAGGCGCCGAGAGCGAGCACGGTGTGAAGCTCCGGCTTCAGTTTCTTTGACGGCTGATTGAGATAAAGACTGAGATTGTAGTCAATTAGGATAAGGCGGTCAAGCGTACCGTAAACCAGATTGCTGACAAACGCCTTGTCCCTGTCGTCAAGGTCTTTGTTTTCTTTAAGGACACTGTCAAGCGCAAGATTGCTGTAAGAGCCGTCCTTGCTTATCCTGAGCAGCGCCTCGAATGCTGTCTGTCGGGGACTCTTCATTGATTACTCCTTTAATTTCTGCGGGTTCTGCCGAGAAAACTGATTGCTATTCTCAGCAGGTTCATAAGCGCGACGAGCATTGCGGCGACATAAGTCATGGCCGCGGAGCCGAGCACCTTGCGCGCCCCTCCGATTTCGTCGTCAAGAAGAAGGTCTGTTTCGTCAATCACCTTGAGCGCGCGGTGGCTTGCGTCAAACTCAACCGGTAATGTGACAAGCTGAAAAATGAATACCGCGCCGTAAAGGATAAGGCCTATGTAAATCAGCAATTCAACATAAATGAAAAGGCCGAGTATGGCAATCGGAAGACCGATGGTGGAGCCGATATTGCAGACCGGAATAATCGAGTTTCTGATTCTGATTGGCTTGTAATCCTCGGCGTGCTGAGCGGCGTGACCCGCCTCGTGACAGGCGATACCGACCGCCGCGATTGACGTTCCGTTATAAACGCCCTCCGAAAGCGAAATCATTTTTGTCTTGGGATTGAAATTATCCGAAAGCGTGCCGCCTATCATCTGAATGCCGACATCCCTTATGCCGTAGAAATTCAGTATTGCCTGAGCGGCATAGGCGCCTGTTATTCCTCTTGAATTCGGAACCTGACTGAACTTTCTGTATGTTGACTTGACTTTATACTGCGCTATCGCCGCTATAATAAGCGCGGGGACAACAAGCAGGAAATAATAAATATCGAAATACACCTTATCCGCCTCCTTATCCGAATTTTTCCGCCGTTACGGGATTGCCCCTGAGATAATCGCCGACCGGCATGGCTTTCTTGTTTTCCGCCTGAAGATTTAATATTTCAATACATCTGCCGTCGCCGCAGCAGACTGTGAGTTTATTGTTTCTTTCAACAATCTCCCCGGGATAACCGCCTGTTTTTTCCGAAAGGATGCTTTTGTGGATTTTAACGGTCTTTCCGTCAAGCGCCGCGGTCGCGCAGGGCCACGAATAAAGACCTCTTATCTTATTGTGCACCTCTTTCGCGGGCTTGCTCCAGTCTATCGGGGAAAGTTCCTTTGAAAGCATCGGAGCGTATGTGTAAGCGCTGTGGTCCTGCTTAATGGGATGAAGCTCACCGCGCTGCAGCGCGTCAATTGTCCGGCTCATAACTTCCGCGCCGAGCTCCGATAGAATATCGTGAAGCTCTTCGGCGTTCATATTATCCGTTATTTTCGTTTCGGCTGTCAAAAGCATATCTCCGGTATCGAGCCCCTCGTCCATCTGCATGGAGGTGACGCCCGTCTTTTCAAGACCGTTCAGTATTGCCCACTGAATGGGCGCCGCTCCCCTGAGCTCGGGAAGAAGTGACGCGTGAATATTGATACAGCCGTATTTCGGAAAATGCAGTATTTCCGGCGGAAGGATTTTACCGTATGCCGTAACTATCACGAGCTCCGGGTCTGCCGCTTTAAGCATATCAAGCGCCGTTCCGTCTTTCATCTTTACCGGCTGATAAACGGGAATGTCATATTTTAACGCAAGTTCCTTTACGGGCGGCGGGGTAAGTATTCCGTGACGCCCCTTGGGCTTGTCCGGCTGGGTAAATACGCCTGTTACCCTGTGCCCGTCGTCAATCAGACGCTGAAGACATGGGACAGCGAAATCGGGTGTGCCCATAAAAACGATTTTCATTGCTCCGTCACCGGCTCCTTAATTACTCTTTCAGTGAAAATAATTCCGTCAAGATGGTCTATCTCGTGACAGAAGCAGCGCGCCCTAAGGTCGGTGCCTTTATAAACGCACCAGTTGCCGTTTCTGTCCTGCGCCTTGACCTTGACCTCCGCCGGGCGCAGAGTAACTCCCGACTCTCCGGGAAGCGAAAGACAGCCCTCGACCTCTCTCTGCTCGCCTTCTGTCTCAATTATCTCGGGATTGATAAGCTCCATATAGCCGCTCTTATCCTGAGAACAATCTATTACAATGGCCCTTTTGAGAACGCCGACCTGCACGGCGGCAAGTCCCACACCCTCCGCGAGATACATTGTTTCTTTCATATCGTCGAGAAGCTGCCAGAGACGTTCGTCGAATTTTTCGACGGGCCTTGATTTCTTCTTAAGAATGTCATCGCCTATTTTAACTATGTTTCTGATTGCCATATTGCTACCTCAAAGTATCGAATCGGGATTCATATCGGCATAGACCGAAACGTTTTTATATTTCGCGTCCGTTCCCGTTTCTTTAAGTATTTCCGATATCATTGACCTGAAGCGGTCTGAATTTCTGCATTTGATTATTATTCTGTATCTGTATCTGCCCGCGATCCTGGAAACCCTTGCGGGCACGGGACCGAGAACTATTATTTTTTCTCCCTTGAATTCTCCGTCCGTCAGCCGTCTTATGCCGTCGATTATATTCAATGACGCGACGTGAACCTTCATACTGTCCTCACCCGAAATTCCGAGCACGCACAAATCGCAGTAGGGAGGATAGACCATCGCCTTGCGGATGCGGATTTCGGTTGCAAAAAACTTTTCGTAATCCTGATCCGCGGCAGTCTGTATGATTTCATTTTCGGGGGTAAGAGTCTGTATTATCGCGATTCCTTTGCTCTGACCTCTGCCGCTTCTGCCGACAACCTGTGTCAGAAGCGAAAATGTTTTTTCGAGCGAGCGGAAATCGTCATTGTAAAACTGCTGGTCAACCGAAATTACCCCGACAAGGGTGACATCGGGAAAGTCCAGACCTTTCGCGACCATCTGCGTACCTATCAGTATGTCATACTCCCGTCTTTCAAACGCTCCGAAAAGCCTGCCGTGGGAATCTTTCGCCGCGGTTGTGTCGGCGTCCATACGGAGTATTCTCGCTTGTGGGAAAAGGGCGGCGATTTCGTCCTGTATTTTCTGGGTACCGAAGCCGGCGTACCGCAGTGACTGCTCATGGCACTCCGGACATTCGCCCGTGAAAGGCATTGAGAAACCGCAATAGTGGCAAAGCAGACGGTTGTTTGCCGTGTGATAGGTCATTGAGATGCTGCAATGAGGGCAGGTGACAACCTTCGAGCAGGCATCGCAGACCGCGAATGTGTTATAGCCCCTGCGGTTGATGAGCAGAATGGACTGCTTTCCGTTTTCGGTATTCGCCTTTACCGCCTCATATAACTGACGGCTGATTTCACTGCACGACGGCATTTTTTCGGCAGTTCTCATATCCACGGTCACCACGTCGGGAAGCTGAGCGCCTCCGTATCTCGAGGTAAGCCGGCAGAGTTCATATCTGCCTTCAAGCGCGTTGGCGTAGCTTTCGATTCTCGGCGTTGCCGATGAAAGAATCAGCGGGCATCCGTGATAAGCCGCTCTGAATTTCGCTGCCTCGGCGGCGCTGTATCTCGGAGTCTGTTCCGATTTATAAGTATGCTCCTGCTCCTCGTCAATGATGATGAGTCCGAGATTTGAAACCGGCGCGAAAACCGCGCTCCGCGTGCCGATAATCAGACTGCATTCGCCTTTTCTGACCCGTTTCCACTGCTCGCTTCTTTCCCTGAGTGAAAGGGCGGAATGAAATACGGCAACGCTTCTTCCGTATCTGCGGCAGAATATTTCAAGCGCCTGCGGAGTCAGACCGATTTCGGGGACAAGCAGAAGAACCGATTTGCCCTCGTCTATAACCTTATCCGTAACGCTCATATAGACCGAGGTCTTGCCGCTGCCCGTAACTCCGTAAAGAAGCACGGTTGAGCGTTTGCCGGAATCTTTGAGCGCAAGGATTTTCCGCTTTGCCTGCTCCTGCTCCCGGGAAAGGTTAATCGTCGTTCTCTCGCCTTTATCGTCTGGAACATTGGCGAAATAGTCAACCTCGCAGTTGAAAAATTCAGCGGCTCCGTTTTTGACAAGCGCGTTAACGACGGCGGGTGTATAGCCCGTGAAATAGCAGAGTTCCTTAACGGAAGCGGAACCCGCGTCGTTCAGAATGTCAAGCACTTCCTGCTGCTTTTTGCTCAGTTTTTTAATATCCGCGCCGTTTTCTGCGGGTCTCACCATTTTAGCGGTAAGATCGCCGAGATTGCGGACCGCCTC
>JAFWRV010000330.1 GCA_017519685.1 Clostridia bacterium | reverse complement strand
GGCGTTACCAAGCAGTCAACGGCAACTCTTGCAAAGCTGTATGAGCAGACACTGTATTCAATTGAGATACCGAATACAGTCAAGCAGATGTTTGTCAATGACCCCACTCTTACATCAATCAAGATTTACGCAAAGCCCTCTACCAAAGTCTTTAACCAGGATGCTTTCGGAAACGCAACCGGCAACTCGCAGACATATACAGGTGAGGCGGTAACAATCGAAGTTGTAAGAGTTCAGCTCAGTGACCTCGCATAAGACAGCAACCGCATAACACACAAAACCGGCAGGAGAAATCTCCTGCCGGTATTCTTTTATTCAACAGTAAAAGCCGGGACCCGCTGAGGGAATCCCGGCTTATGCTGTATTAAGTTTAAGGATTGATCGGATCCGTTTAATCCTCTATTGCCGCCTTGCGGCTGTTGACCGAGCGGAAAAATTCCGTGTCAAATTTATTCTTTCTCCAATAAGTGTAAACTCCGTTCTGCTCCTGCTCCACATCGGTAAGCTGAGTATAGCAGAAACCGAACATCTTTTCGTTATCAAGAAGCACATCGGTAAGGCCCTTATATCTTGCCTTGAATTCCTCTTCCGTTCTCGGAGCGTCACCGTATCCCCACGCTTTTTGGTCGGAGTTTTCAACCGACCAGCGTATTCCGCCGTACTCGCTGACAAAGACGATGCCGCCGCTGTACTGCGCATCCATATCCTTGTTGACAGGATCGTAAAGTTTGCCCTCGGTAATCAGCGGAGCATAAGTTTCACGGAACTTTTCAACATTCTGCTCATAGTTATGAACATCCCAGATATCAGTGATAACATGGAAGTTTCCGCTTGGGTCAATTACGGGACGCTCGGGGTCGAGAAGCTTCGTCACACGGTAAACCGACTCAAGCAGTTCATTTCTCTGCTCCCTGCCGTCATAGTTCCATGTTTCGTTGAACGGGCACCAGCCGATTATTGCCGGATGATTGAAATCGCGGTTGACCGCCTCGGTCCACTCATTGATATAAATCTCTGTCAGAAGAGGATCTGAATAATCAATTCCCCAGTTCGGGTATTCGCCCCAGACGAGATAGCCCGCCTTATCGCAGTAATAAAGGAATCTCGGCTCAAAAACCTTCTCGTGAAGACGCGCGCCGTTGAATCCCGCTGCCATTGAAAGCTCGATATCCCGTTTGAGGGCATCGTCTGTCGGCGCGGTATAAATACCGTCGGGATAAAATCCCTGGTCAAGCACAAGTCTCTGAAAAACACTCTTACCGTTAATCAGGAATTTACAGCCGTCAATTGCAACATTTCTGAGACCGAAATACGAATACACTGTATCGCCGCCGAACCTGAGTTCAAGGTCATAAAGACGGCCTGCGCCGGGCTCCCAGAGATGCTTTTCATCAAGAATGATTTCGCCTGTAACGGTGTTCACGGTTTTCTTTTTGAATGAACCGACCTCTTTGCCGTCATAGAACGCCGATACGCTTAACTCTCCGCTTCCCTCAACCTGAGTCTGAACGGATACGGTACCGTTTTCGGCGTCGGTAAACACCCGGAAAGATCTGATATAATCTTTCGGCGTGAATTCAAGCCATACGCTCTGCCAGATTCCGGTGGTTCTCGTGTAATGGCATCCGTGGGATGCGAACTCCTCGGACTGCTTACCTGTCGGCTGATAAGGCGAACGGGTATCGTCAACGGCTCTGACTGTAACGGTATTTTCGCCCGCTCTGAGATATTT
>JAFWRV010000329.1 GCA_017519685.1 Clostridia bacterium | reverse complement strand
GGAGGGCGGAGAAAAAACAGCGATAGCCGGAGCGATTGCGGTAACCTGGGGAGATAAATACTGGTATTTTTACGGCGCTTCGCGTAATATTCACAGAAACGTGATGCCGAATTACCTTGTCCAGTGGGAAATGATACGCCGCGCGGTTCAGCTCGGCTGCAGAATATATGATTTCAGAGGCGTTTCGAGGTTTGACGAGGATGACGGTCTTTACCGGTTCAAGATAAAATTCGGCGCCTACGCCGAGGAATTTCCCGGGGAAACCGACCTTGTGCTTAAACCCGTGGCGGGAAAAATCGTCTCGGCGTCACAGGACATCATAAAGAAAATGAGGAAATAATATGGAACTTAAAATAAAGAAGCTCAGGGAAAACGCGAAAATCCCGTTCAGGGCGACCGAGGGCAGCGCGGGTATGGATCTCTTTGCCTGCATTGACGGGCCGGTAACGCTCGCCGGAGGAGAAAAAGCGGTGATACCCACCGGTATCGCAATCGCTCTGCCGTCTGCGGAGCTCGGAGCATTCATTTTTGCCAGAAGCGGACTTGCCATAAAGCACGGAATAGGTCTTCTCAATTCCGTGGGCGTTATCGACAGCGATTACAGAGGAGAAATCTGTGTCGGAGTCATAAATCAGCTCAGCGAGCCCTATACGATAAATCCCGGCGAGAGAATCGCCCAGATGGTGATAATGCCCGTTTCCCTGATACCCGTCACTGAGGTTGAGGAACTCGATGAAACGGAGAGGGGGAGCGGCGGATTCGGTTCCACCGGCAGACAATAATATGAAAAGATTTGTTTCGGCGATTACAGCCATTGTTATCGCGCTGTCCGTGTTTTCAGTCACGGCTCTTGCCGCGGACAGATACAAGCCGTTTGAGGACAGCAGATATTTCACTTACGGCGATTATGACATTCACTACCGTATCAAGCCGGCAAAAGGAAAAATCGCGGGCAGGATTTTTATGATTCACGGTTTCGTGTGCAACACTTATTCCTGGCGCAATATGGCTGAGGTTATGAGCGAAAACGGTTATGAATGCGTTATGGCGGATCTCCCGGATTTCGGTTACAGCACAAGGGAAACCAAAGATATGAAAATTGTTCCCCGCGAGGAAATAATGATTGCGCTTATGAAGAGCATCGCGCCGCTTAAGGAATGGATTGTCGCGGGGCATTCAATGGGCGGCGGAGTCGCGGTCAATATCGCGCTTCGGGCGCCGGTCAAAGCTTTGCTTCTCTACTGCCCCTGCGCTCAGCAGGAGTTTCCGGCTGCGGCGAAGGGAATTGTGACATCAAAGCCGATGGAAAGTCTGATGAACGCCTTTTTCAATTACGGCACGCGGATTACCCCTCTTGTGAAGCTGGTTATCTTCGCCGCGACAAACGATTGGGAGTTTTCCAAAAACTATGATGTCAGAGGCGTGACCGACGCCGTTCAGTATGACGGCTTCGGAGCGGGAATGTGTGAAATGATGTATAATGTCATTCCGACGGAGCTTGACAGGGCGGACGAAATAAAATGCCCCGTTCTGCTCTGCGAAGCGGAAAAGGACATTATTCTCAATCAGGAGCAGAAGCAGGAGATGTATGATGCGTTCCCGTCTGCGGAAACCTATCTTGTTGAGGGCGGCGGACATCAGTGCATCGAAAACAGAGCGGACGAGCTCGGAAAAGTTACGCTTGATTTTCTCGGAAAATAAGATAAGAAGCAAAAAATAACAGTTCCGCAGGGATCGGTAAATTCCGCGGAACTGTTTTTAATATTGTTCATAAAAAGGTTTAACCCATTCTTATTGTGAGGTGCGTCCTGTGTGGGATAGGTGAGAGGAGTTGCAGATTATTTCCGGGCAGAATCAGAGTAACCAATTATTCTGTCGTTACAGTTTGCAGACCAGCGTACCCAAACATCCGCGCCGTTTACATAGTAAGAGTCATCGGTAAGTGTGTCGGCGCCTGAAGCTTTGGTGAATCCGCTCATCTCAAGTCCCTGAACAAAGAGGTTTGCCTGCTCTTCGGATTTGAATGTGATTCTGTTCTCTGTTTTAATTTCCATTCCGGGCATTTTATATTCAGTAAGCCGGCCCTTGATAAAGCCGTTTATCCACCAGTATGTATCATAAGGTCTTGTGAATATTTTATCGTATGGACCTTTGCTGCCCTCAGAGTAGTAGCAGTCAAGCTGCATTCTGAGCCAGTCTTCTTTGTCGGCAAGCTGGAAACGGTTAACATCACCGGTACCGCCGTTGTATTTGTCAAGGTCGCATGTAAAAATACCGATTTCAGCCCCGATACGATTAAAGTCGTACTGACCTTTCCACATTTGAATCATCCAGTTTTTGCCATCATAAGGGAAGCGGACTCGGAATTGGTCAATCATCGATGAGGTAATGGGAGCCCACTTGTCGTAAAATTCGTTGTAGCCGGTGCCTTTCTGCCAGCAGTCTTTATCATCACCGTAGTAATATCCGTCCTCCGAGTATCTAAGGCCGGAGAAGCCGGGCTCGGGAAGTACCGGGTCTTCGCCTGAGAGCAAGCTGATTAATATGTTCTTTAGTTCTTCCTGCTGTGCAGAAATAACCCGTTGAACAACTGATACAGTCTGTTCAAATTGTTCAATTCGCGCCTCAATCACTTTATCGGCATTTTGATATCCGAATAATCCAAGGAAAACCGTAAGAATAGTAATTATAATTTTCATATTTTTCACCTTTCTTTTATATAATATCTATCTGGCAGCTTTTCATTGTTTCAAGAGCCGAGCGGTGCAGGTCGGGTGTGACCCCGGCGCAGCAGTCCGCTTTGACGCTTATGCTCATCTCGGGGAAATTCGCCTTTAAAAGCAGGGCGTTTGAAACAACGCATATATCCGTGCACAGGCCTATCAGCTCAGCCGAGAATTCTTCTCCGTTTGTTTTGTTGCGGATGATTTCCGGAAGGAGCGTGCTGCCGAAAGTGTATTTTATGATTTGAGTATATCCTTTTTTGTCAAGCGCTTCTTTGATTCTGCCGTCAATCTGCCAGCCGGCAGTATCCTTTACGCAGTGGATGACGGGAAGTTTTCTGCCCTCGGCGGTGTCAAGGTAGTTATCAAAATGCGTGTCGAGCGTCGCGATGATTTCGCCGTCAAATTTCGATATTTCCCTGACGGAATTATCAATTATTGCCTGCGCTTCTTTCGTTCCGAGCGAGCCGTCAACGAAATCCTTCTGCATATCGACAACAATCAGAAATTTTTTCATTCAATCACCTGCTTTTTTAATGAATAATGACTTAATGAATAATGAATAATTGCGGTTGCCGACTCTGTCGGCGATTGTATAATCGCCGTTACGGTTGATTATACGTAGGGCACGGATTCATCCGTGCCGTTTCAGGCGTTGTAATTGTTGTTGATTGTTTATGCTCCGCATATCCTTGTGACGGGCGAAACATAATTACGGGGC
>JAFWRV010000328.1 GCA_017519685.1 Clostridia bacterium | reverse complement strand
TTTTTTTCTTCTATTATAAAAGATAATTATTTCGCTGTTCTAAGGCAGCGGTTTTTCAAGAATTGCGTTATGATTTTTTCATCTTCGCCTTCATAATATCTGACAAGCAGTTTTTTGAACTCAGACACCTCAGTTTCGGGTATAACCAGCATACCGGCAGCGTGGGATATGAGATAATGATTCGCAAAGATTACTGATGCCCGCTTGTTCCCGTCTGTAAAAATCTGAGTTTTCATACAATACAGACACAGCTTGATTCCCTTCAGATTATCAGCTATATCCGATTGAAGTATTTCATCTATATTTTCCAGGACAACAGTTTCAATCGGTAACGGCGGAATATATGAACTGCTGCCTATTTTTACAGGTACGCCACGGATTCGACCTCCGTCGGCAAAGAATCCTTCGTTCACAAGCTTCGCAATATGGCAGAGAATGTGAAAGCTTGTCGGGCTTGCGATAACATCTTCATCAAGAATAAACTCCCAGGCGTGCTTGAGATTCAGAACTTTCTGCACATCCTGCGCAGACATACCGGAAACAATACCGTTCTCTATAATCTCTTCAGTCTGAGGGAATGAAGTCGCAACGCCTTCCAGAACGGCCTGCTCATATATATTCATTTTCATATTGGCTCTGGCAAAGTCAAGATTCTGCAAAACAGCAGTGGGGAGTTCTGTGTGAATATAGCCGAGAGCAAGCAGTTCTTTTTCAACTCTGCGGAGTTGCTTTTTGATTTCTCTGCCTTCACGGGACGCGCGAAGCAGCGCGTCATACAGCTCATCGGAATAAGCCCCGACATAGGTCGAGGTTTTTCTTGAGGCGACACGCTCACGCATATACAGATATTTACTTCCAGATACTTCTTTTATTTCAGGAGAGCCGTGATAGGGAAGCAGGTTATATCTTGCCTGCAAATCTGCTTTCTGATGAAGCAGTTCCTGAATTCTTGAAAAATTGTTTTCCATAAAATCACCTTTAGGGGACATTTGTTGATAAAATAATAACATATTGCCCCCTAAAATGCAATAGGGAGTTTTTATTATCATTATTAACCGATTAATGAGTTTTATGCGATTTTTGCAACTTTCGGGATTGCGCAAAGTAATTCTTACGCATTTTCGCAACATAGCCGTTTTCCGGACGGGTCAACTGTATAATTAATATGGGAAGAACAGAAACAGATGCACATCCGTGAGGAACACGGTCATAAGTTCATTGTTTTTGCGTCAAATCTAACGCATTTTCATTTTACAATTTTCAAAATGTGTCAAATACGGGATATACGGAAAAATTTCAGACTTTTCCGTATAATTAGTATGAGGGGCAAGGCCGGAGCCGGGCATTGCCTCTTAATTTTTTTACGAAAGAAGGTGTATATACCTATGATTTTAATCCGGCTTCATTTCTACTAGCGCGTTTTTGTACTTTCATCCGATGGAAATTTTTCAGATGGCCAAACACCGGCTGTGAAAAAACTGATAGGAAAACTGTACAAAAACACCGATACGGTATCGGTGGTTATTTGCCCAAAACAGCCACTCTCGAAAAATCTTACATTTTTTAAGGAGAACATTTTATGCCCAGAAAACAAAAAGAGGTTCATCTCTTCTGGCCTCTCGGCGATGACGAGATTCAGGTCGAAAGCGATGACAAAAAACTCAATCAAAAGATTCTCGAACTCAGAGAAGCAAAGCCGGAGGCGGCAGTCATTATTGATGGTGACTACGCTCCGGCTTTTTTACGTGCCGCGGTAAAAACGGAATACATTACCGTTTCAGTTCGCAAAACGGCAAGTAAGATTACCGACGCCCAGAAAAAGGCTCGCTCCGAGATCGGGAGAAAAACAACAAATCTTATCTACAAAGGAGAGAAACCAAAATGATTGATTATCAAAAACTAAAAGAAAAAGTCTCTGTAAGAGACTACGCCGAAAGTATCGGCTATGAAATCTCAGGCAACGGTATGATCCGCTGCCCGTTTCACAATGACAGAAC
>JAFWRV010000327.1 GCA_017519685.1 Clostridia bacterium | reverse complement strand
CAAGATACCAGTCGTCAAATATGTAACCGGTCTTGGTTGTAACCTTGTCTGACTTCGCGGGTACATCGTCTGTATCGTATGTCAGAGTATCAGCTGCAACCGCGCTGCCGTCGGTATTGTAATTGATAGTATAAATATTCGCGTCAAACTTGGCGTAAACGGTCATTTCATACTCGTTTGCTTCGCCGCCCGCCTTGGGTGCCGCGTTCGCGAGAACGGTATCCCAATCCGGTGTGTATGAGGTGGTGTACGCCGCCTCAAGATACCAGTCGTCAAATGTATAACCGGTCTTGCTTGTGACCTTGCCTGACTTTGCGGGTACATCGTCTGTATCGTAAGTCAGAGTATCTGCCGCGACGGCGCTGCCGTCGGTACTGTAATTGATGGTATATACATTGGCAATCCATTTCGCGTGAAGAGTAATGTTCTGAGCGGGCATCTTGGTGTTTTCATCAAACACAAATTCGTCAGCGAATGTATCGTCATCGTTGAACCAGCCGCCGAAGGTATAGCCTGTTCTGGTCGGATCTGCCGGAGCGTTTACCGCGGTATTGTAATCCTGGGTAATCGGATCTACCGCGCTGCCCTCATTGGAATCAAAAGTAATGGTATACTGGTTAATGCCGAATGTACCTGTGATTTCCACGTCGTTGGCAGGCATTTTTCCTTCGTTAAGGGCGCTTGTATTCCAGCCGGAGAAGGTGTAGCCCTCTTTGGTGGGCTCATCTCTGACGGTTACCGTTTCGTTATAATCATAGGTATCCTGTTCGCCGTACTGCTCACCGTCAACTTTATAAGTTACGGTATAGCTGTTGATTTCGTAACGGCCGTAGAAATCAGTATCCTCCATAACGGTGTAATCGAATACCGCCTCTGTGGTGAATTCGGGATCGGTATACCACTTGAATGTATAACCGGTAATGGGAGGCATTGCTCTAGAGCTGACTGCTGTACCTGCATACATTGTGCTCGACTCGCCGGTGATATTCTGATTGTTATCGGGTCTTACAACATCGTGCCATGTGACGGTTACATTCTTATGAAGAATTACGGGAGCAAGATCAAGCACAAGGTTTCCGTTTCCGTCATCATGAATTGTGCTTCCGTTATATGTCGCGTTTTCTGCGGTAAGAGAACTGAAATCAACAAGATGATCAAGCATATCTGTCGAAAGAGATACGCCTGTGCCGGTAGTGAACGGAATCCATCCTTTGAATTCATAAAGCGCTGTGTTCGCGGGAACGATGCTGAATCCGTCCGGAACCGAATACGCGTCCGCATAATTGACATTAATCGTCTGAGCTCTCATTAATACGGCATTGGTAGTGCCCGCCGGTCCTGTCCACCTTACGCTTGCGTTGGCGCTGGTTGCTCCGTCTTCGTCAAGGTACGGCCAGCGGTTGCCGCTGATGAAGAACGGCGGATAGAAGTTTACGGTTACCGTTTTCGCTTCAAGACCGTATGTTACGGGATTGCCGCTTGTAATCGTGTTTCCTCCGGCAACTATCTGAAGGTTGCCCGCATCGTCAACGATCACATTATCGTTATTTTTGGGCCAGCCCGTCGCATTATATCCGAACGGGATTTCAAACGCGCTGTCATCCGGCGCTATATCTTTAAGGTTTGTTCCGATATAGTCATTGATGGTGATGATTTCACCGTTTTCGGCTTCTATAACACCGTCCGCGTCTTTATCAAATAACCACTCGGTGTCAGCCTTGTCGGCAACAGTCAGGTAACTTGACTGGGCAGGATCGCTGTTTGAGCTGTAAGTGAAAGAAGTATTGTTTTGTATTTCTTCCGGAGTCGCGCCCTGCGCATCTGCCAGTGTTTTTGATTTAATATTGGTAACTTCAAGCACGTAATCTTCAGGAGCGTAAACATCGGGATCGGTAAACTGAGCATCTCTGTAAGGAACATTGTCCAGTCTTGCAGCCAGCGCTCTGATAGCCCATTCATCAAAGGCAAGTGTCGCCCTGTCTTTAACCACGTATTCCGGGGCAAGGAACATCGAGCCGACCGTCTGATTGATGTCGTTGATATTTGCCGCTTCATTAACTTTGAAATAGAAATAATAGTATTCTCTTCCGTCAAAATAACCGGTTCTGCCCTGGTTACCGTCAACGAAAAGAACGCCGTATGTGTCAAATACGGAGGCATCAAGAAGTCCCAATGTAACCGGTTCCTGGGAGTTTTCGGTAGTACCGGATTCATCAACAAGGAACTCACCTTTCCTGTAAATACCTGTACTTTGCGCAGTATAGGGTCCCATTAAGTCTCCGCCGTTTTCATCGTCAAGAGTGTGCTGATACTCTCCGGTGCCGACATTGAGTGTCAGCAGGTTCTTGTTGTAGAGATAAACCAGCGCGTGACGTCCTACAATAAAGTCGGACTCCAGAAAAATAGAAGCTTTGACAACTTCTCCGGGAACAACTTCAGTTGTTTCCACCCACTCGGAGCCAACCTGACGGTAAAAACGGACTTCCGACTGAATGGTTTTCTGGTTTCCGTCATTCAATGTCGCTACTGCTGTAAGGCTGCCTAAAGCCATCAAAGCGGCAAGAAAGACTGCGAGAGTTCGCTTTGCTGTTTTCATTTACATACCTCCCATATAATTATGCTTCAGACACCACGCGCATTCCGTCCCGGAACACCCGTAATGTCTCAGCATTTTTTCATGATGTAAATGCATTTTTGCCAATTTCCCAAATGACATAAAATACCAATGCTATTGTATCATATATAATATACAAACACAATAGCTTTTTATCTTTTTATTAAAAGTGACGAATTTTGAGGATTTTTTCTTGCGAAAAACACAACAAAAAAAATCCGGCGGGCATTTCCGAAAATCAGACGCCCTTGGGCGGGCGGCCGTAAAACAGTATTGGTTTTCGCGGAAAACCGAAGCCGCAGAGCTTTGTCAGATTTGCTTACCATACGCAAAGTATGCTTTCGCAAATCTTCCTTGCTCTGCGGCTTTTTTTCACGAGAAAACTGCTTCGCACCTCAAAAAAAGATGGAATTTGAGCATGTTTGCAGGTTGTGACGACGAGGAATACTTGACTGTATTCCGGGGATGCTGCCTGCATAAAATGCCAAAGTACGCTTTTTGAGGCATTACTGTTTTGCGGCCATCCGCCCTTGCCGGATTATATAGTGTTTTCTTTTACCTGATGTATACTGTCAGAGGTGAAAATAACGAAATCAGCCAATCCGTTATCCGCTTTATCATTTCCCGGAAATTACACCCGTGTGAAGAAAAACCGGTTACGGCGGCCCCTCCGTTAAATAATGACGCGATTGCCTCCGCGGCAGCCGAAAACGCGGCGATTATCTTCCCGATTACTCCGGAAATGAACCCGCAGCCGCTGTCATAAGTTGCCGTCACGGTAACATCACCGGCAGGCATAGTCTGCGGAACTTCCGGACTCCATCCGGCAAACCGGCGCGCAAATTTCTGAGGCGCGGGAGCCGCGGGCACAGGATCTCCTTCTTTAAGACCTGTGTAGCAGTGCAGCCTGCTTCCGTCTTCATCGTTATAAATCAGAGTATATGTTTTTTCACCGTCATAAGGAATCAGAACTGTTTTTCCGCTGAATACCAGGGATCTCGCGGGCATAACAGCCGGAATATCGGGCGACCAGCCGGAGAATTCGTAATTCCCCTTTTCATCCGCCTCTTTTACGGGATCGGACGGTCTCGGTATCGCGCCGCCCGCTTTTACGGTGAATACAGCGTATTCCGCATCGTCAAGAATATATGTTACCGTAAAAGGCTTAAAAATCATCCGCCCTGTAAAGATTATCGGCTTTACAGGCATATTCTCCGGAATCACGGGTGACCACCCGGAAAACTCATAGGTTCCGTTTTCATCGTCCACTTTGACGGGTGTGTCCGGCTGCGGAACCGCGCCGCCGGCCTCCGCATTGAATACGGCGTACTCTTCTCCGTCGAGTATATATGTAACCGTCAGCGGAATATAAGTCATATGGCCTGTTATTTCAAGAGACGCGGCAGGCATTACCGCGGGGATTTCGGTATCCCACCCGTTAAAAATATATGTGCCTTTCCCGTCGGATTTTTCAGGAGGATTACCGGGCAGAGGGACTGCCTCGCCCGCTGTCGCATTGAATACGGCATACTCTTCACCGTCAAGAATATATGTAACGGTAAAAGGAACTCTTACAATATTACCGGTAAAAATGAGATCCTCCGCCGGCATAACTGCAGGTATTTCCGGAGTCCAGCCGCTGAATTTATATTCACCGGAACTGTCCGCTTCCCTATGCGGAGTTGCGGGACGCTTTATTTCGGAACCTGCCGACAGTTTATATGAGGCATATTCCTTTCCGTCAACAAAATATCTGACGGAATATCTGCTGAACGCGAATGTGGCATAGAAATCCCTGTTGACCTCGCCGAAACTTCCGTCGGGATTAACACGGTTATTATATTGATCCGCCCATCCGAAGAAAGCGAATCCGTCCGGAGCTTCGACCGCGGGTACGGTATAATAACCCGTTTCTTCTCCGGAGAACTTTTCAAATGTGCCGTCGGGAACCGGGATATATCTGAAACTAACCGTTCCGTCATCCGATACTTTAACATCCGTAACGGTATAGTAAGTATCCCTGACAGTGTATTTCGCGGTCAGTGTAAGCTCACCCCGATAGTTTCCGTCAAGGTTTTCCTCAATTGTTTTTGAAAAATCAAACTGTGTTCCGCCGTTCATATACCACGCCGCGAAATTGAGTCCCTGTTTTTCGGGCGCTTCCGGCTCCGCCAACGCGGCATTAAACGCCGTTTCGATTTCCGTAATTTCATCCATACCTTCATCCGTGACAAATGAAACCTTGATTTTTTCCGCTGTCAGGATAACCGTGACAGGTTTTGAGGACTCGGCATCCGGGAATACACTGTACTCTTCGCTCCATGAAGGTGTATATCCTGAAGGATAATCGGATGAGTTGAATTCCGGTACCGTTACCGCTTCACCGGCAAAGCCCGAAACAATCTCCTCGGATGAATCGGTATGACGGTAAACAATGCTGATTTTTTCCGGCGGAATATCCGATTTCCAGAGCGCGTTTGCCGTAAAGCTCTCTGTTCCTGCTTTTTCGGGAACGTCAATGTCCCAGCCAAGGAAGGTGTGATTATCCCACTCGGGCGTATCGGGTTCCGGAACGGAGTAACCGAAAGGAACGGTGTAATTCAAATCAACGGAGCCGCCGTCTGCCCACTTCGCGCCGGAATTTCTGCCGGTTCCGAGTGTGAATACGGCTCTGATTTTTATAATCTCATATCTTCCGTTTATAACCGTGGTCGCTTCCGGCATGGTTGACGGAATGTCGGACCAGCCTTTGAATTCATACCCTGTTTTGTCGGGGACTTCTTTGGCACTTATCGCTTCGCCGACCGGTATCCATTCGTCACTGAAGGTTTCTCCGTCAAGAATAAATATAAGCTCGGCGCTGTGTTTTCCGTATAAATACAGGTCTTCCGCCGGCATTCTGAATGTGTCTCCGGCCTTCCGGGTCATATCGGCGTCGTAATACCAGCCGTCAAATACAGTCTCTTCGTTGCTCGGGTCGATTGATGTATTGTAAATGACAGTATCATAAGTGCGGATTTCACTTGAATATTTCTTGCCGTTCACAAAATAAAACACGTTATACTTATTCGGAGTAAGAGTTCCGTGTATTACTGTGTCAATTGACGCGCTGT
>JAFWRV010000326.1 GCA_017519685.1 Clostridia bacterium | reverse complement strand
GCTCGGGATAGTCGAAGCCAGTGGTGAGGACGCCGACGTTTACAACGACCTGCACCTCCCCAGCCTTGAAGCGGCGGAGGATGCTGGAGCGCTCCGCATCAGGAGTTGTGCCAGCACAGACGGTCGGAGCGCCGACGCTCAGCGCGCCTTCGTGAGCCGCGGTATCAATACCGAGCGCGCCTCCGCTGACCACAATAATACCGCTTGCGGCAAGGTCGGCGCTTAAGCTTTTCGCGGTTTTGACACTGTCAATGGTGGGATTTCTCGTGCCGACAACGCCGATCGCGATTTTATCCTTAAGACAGGTTATGTCCCCGTCAACGAAAAGCACCAGCGGCTTATTCACCAGGTGTTTAAGCTCCCGTGGATAATCCCCGCTTTCGGGCGTATATATTTTCCAGCCGTTTCTGCGGCATATTTCAACGGTGTTTTCCGCGTCGGACAGTTTCATTTTTTCAAGGTTGTCAAGCTTCTGCCTTGTGAACACTCCCGAAACGGTTCTTTCCGTTCTGTTTTCACCGTACAGCTTTTCCGGGTCGGGATAAGCGGCGAGCACCTCATCGGTTCTCTCACCGGCTCCGAGCGCCGCAGAAAGCCATATCCAGTATTTTTCCCTGCTCATCTTTTCAGCTCCCAGGCAAGTATTGCCGCGGCGGCGGAGGCGTTCAGGGATTCCGCCCTGCCCCGCATGGGTATTGTCACTTTTTTCTCACAGGCGTCCGCCGTTTCACGGGTAATTCCGTTTCCTTCGTTTCCGACACAGCAGACAACGCCTGAGGTAAACTTGATTTTTCTGATATCCTCCGCTCCGGCATCGGGTACAGACGCCAGCGTCAGCATACCTTTACGCCCCGCCTCCGAAATGAAATCCGGAAGACAGGCGACGGAGATAACGCTCATTCTCAGCGAAGAGCCCATCGCCGCCCTGAGCGCTGTGGGGTTATATATATCGCATCCGCCGGAAACGATTATACCGTCAAGCCCGATTGCCTCGGCGCTTCTGCATATCGCTCCGGTGTTTGCGGGATCCTGAATGTTTTCGAGAGCGAGATAAATTCCCGTCGGATTTATCTCACCGTTTTTGTTATCCCTGATTTTACAGATACAGAACACACCCTGTGAATTCCCTGTATCGGAAATCTTTGCCGCCGCTTCATCCGATATCTCAAAACACTCGTCACAGCGGCCGGTTATCTCACGGATATAGGATTCATAACGGGACAGCGCCTGCGCGGTGAAGAACGCCCTGACAACGGAAATCCCGCTCAAAGCGGCATCCGAGCACAGACGGGCTCCCTCCAGCAGGAACTCGCCGCGGCGGGCTCTTTCGGAAGACGAGTTTCCGAGAAGGGCGGCGTATTTGATTTTTTCATTGCTTCTTGAAACAAGGAGTTCCATAAGGGCATACCTGCTCATTTTATTTTTATTTATTATATATACAATTATTCACGCTTGTCAACATATTTTTTGTATTGCCGTTTATTTTTGCTTCATTCGGCGGAAAACAGAAAACCATTATGAAAAATCTATTATGCAAAAAAAGAAAAACAGTTCACAGGTTTATTCAATCTGTGAACCGTTGATTTGTTTCTGTCTGTTTTTCGCTTAAATGCGAACGCCCGATTTTAGTTAAGGGCTGACTTTGCCTTCTCGGTAAGTGCTGTGAAAGCTGCGGGATCTGCAATAGCGATCTCGGAGAGCATCTTTCTGTTGAGAGTAACTCCCGCTTTCTTGAGACCGTTCATGAATGTTGAATAGTTCATGCCGTTCATCTTGCAGGCGGCGGAAATTCTGGTAATCCAGAGTTTTCTGAAATCTCTCTTCTTCTGCTTTCTGC
>JAFWRV010000034.1 GCA_017519685.1 Clostridia bacterium | reverse complement strand
GTTGCCAGAGACGGTGTCACAGCTGAATATACTCTTACTCCCGTATTCACCCCCGCAGGTGTTTCCGAAGACAAGAAATTCGTTTACTGGGAGTGCGAAGGCGCAACCGGTATCGATGTTGACAACGGCGTTGTTAAAGCTGAAAACGACGGTACTGTTACAGTAACCGCAATCGGCCACAACGGTGTTAAGGCAATTCAGGTTCTCACTTTCATCAGTCTTGACATCAACCCCAAGACCGCAATTATTGAAAGAGGAGAAAAACTCCAGATAATCCCGACAATTACTCCCGCAGGCACCACAACCACCTGCACATTCAAGACCAGCAATGACGCGGTTGCAAGCGTTGATGAAAACGGACTTGTTACCGGTAATTCACAGGGCCGCGCGGAAATCACCGTTCAGACTACACCCGATACAAACGGCGAAGTTATGACAAAGATCTGCAGCGTTGAAGTTACAGACCTTACTCTTACTCCCGACAAGACCATCATCAAGACAGGCGAATCCAACTACGCTTTAATAACCGCAAGAGGCACAGACAGAAACCTCACCTATACCTCCAGCGACGATACAATCGCGGGCGTCAGCGTTGAAGCAAACAAGAAGGACGCCAAAGTAATCGGTAAGAAGGGCGGCAAAGTCACCATCACCGCTATCGCGGAAGGTACCGATGAAGAAATCAAAGCAGAAGTTGAAATCAATGTTGTTTCAATAGACAAGATTACATATTCCGATAAGATTAAGAACAGAGAAGTTGACAAGAATACTTATGACAATGATACAGAAAAGTCAAAGTATAAAGCTTTCTGCGTAATCAACGACGGAAAAGAAGTTGATCCCGTTTGGACATCTTCAAATGAAGACGTTGCCGAAGTTTCCGCTGACGGAACACTTAAGATCAAGGCAAACGGCACAACAACCATCAGAGCGGCATACCCCGGCGATGCATCAATCTATGAAGAAGCGACTCTCAATGTCGGCGGTCTTTATATCCCCTCAACCGTAATGGCTGATGACGGCAAGATTTACATGAAGCCCGAAAGCCAGAGCGAATTTACTCCCACCTATTCAAAGGGTAAGGCAGGCGAAGTCTTCACTTACAAAGTTGAGCCCGTCGGAACCATCGACAAAGACAAGATGACATATTCAGGCGGAAACGGTGTCGGCTTCAAATCCGGCAAAGACAGTGAAGGCAAATATAACTTTACTATCTCCGTCATGCAGAATGATAAAGTAGTCGCGCACGCCGCGCTTACTGTTGTTGTTCTTAATGTTACTGTTCCCTCTGGTACTGTTTATCAGGCAAAGGGTAAGACAATCGCTCCCTCGGCAATTGACATCGTTATCAATCCCGCAAACGATACCGGCAAATGGACATCATCTGATGAAAAAATCGCGACAGTTGATGAGCAGTCCGGTCTTGTAACCACAGTTGAGGCAGGCACAACAAACATCACCTATACTTGCGGCGGTGTTTCAGCATCATACAAGGTAGTTGTAGTTGAAGGCGCTTTCGCTCAGAAAGAGCTTGCTCTTGCAATCGGCGATACAGCAAATGTTAAGCTCAACGTTACAAGCAATCCTGCAGGTATTGAGTACACAAGCTCAGACGAATCCATCGCAACCGTTGATGAAAGCGGTAAAGTTACCGGCATCAAAGCAGGTAAAGTAACTATTACCGGCGAATTCAAAGGTCTTGTTAAAGATACATGCGAAGTAACGGTTTATGATATTAAATTCCCCGCTTCCGATGCTCCTGTTTACATTCCTTCAGGTGACAGCAAGTCAGCATCCGAGCTTGGAATCAATACTCCCGCCGGTGAAGGAACATGGACTTCATCCGATCCTTCAGTTGCAACAGTCGATTCCTTCGGCAAGATTACAACCGTAGGCCCCGGCAAAACAACAATCACTTATGAACTCAACGGATTCAAGAAGACAATCGAAGTTGTTGTATTCACCGTTGAAATGGCAGAATCCACATATTACACCGCAGTCGGCGATTCCGTAACTCTTACATTCAAACTCAATGACGGCGGCGCAGGCCAGACCAATCCCGCAGGCACAGTCTGGACATCAAGCGATGACAGCACAATCTCCGTTGCAGGCGGCAAAGCCACCGCTCTCAAAGCAGGCAAAGCAACTATCACCGCTACATACCAGGGCAAGAGCGCAACAGCTACCGTTTACGGCATCGCTGCAGGTCAGATCGTATTGACCGATTCCGAGAAGAAAGTTGTTTCCGATGAACTCCTTATCGGCAACACTTATACAGCTACCATTAAGGTCAGCGCTCCCGAAGGATTTGAATCCTCAAAACTTGCCGTTACTGGATTTACCGCTGCAGGCGGCAATGAATATGTAAAGACAATTTCTCCCAGCAAGGTAGAAAAGATTACTGTTTCCGCTGACATTCAGTACAACGGAAATACAATGTTCACCAGAACAGCTGCGTTTGATGTTGCCGATCTTGTTGTCAAAGAAGGCGAAAACGCAATCACATCCAAGACAGTTACAGCAGGCACCAGCTTTACAATCAACGCTACATATACCTCATCCTCAGGCGCTTCAAAATCTGTTACCGCAAAATCGACCAATATTGAAGCAGCGACTGTAAGCGGCAGCGGCAACAACTTCACTGTTTCCACCAAGAGAGCAGGCGACACTGTTATTACCTTCTCTGCAAACAACCTTGAGAAGAAAGTCAATGTTACTGTTGCGGGTGTTCGCATAGAAATCCTTACAATTGACAATCATGGTGTTTCAAAGATTAAGCGTGACGGACGCAACAAGAACTATCAGTTCGGTTACACTATCTCCCCCGCCAATGCTGAAGCGGCAAATGTTATCTGGACTTCCTCCAATAAGGAAATTGCGGAAGTCAACAATAACGGCCTTGTTTCCGTTAAGAACAAGCCCGGTAAGACTGTTATTACCGTAACAGTTACCGACTCAACCGGAGCGACAAGAAGCGCTGCCACAACGCTTGAAGTTGAAATGACATTACTTGAAAGAATCGTTGCGTTCTTCCGTAATATCATTGAGACTGTCGTTAAATTATTCACATCAGCCGGTTGATTAATCGGGTCAATCAATAACACATAAATTCACGGTGCAAAGGCGTGAAAACGTCTTTGCACCTCTATCCAAACGGAGGATTATTTATGACAAACAGTCTTAAAAGAATATTCTCGGTTCTTCTCTGTCTGATTATGACATTCGGTGTTTTTTCAATCGCTGTTTCTGCGGAAGACAAAACCGATTGGTATAAAATAGGCGGAACAGTTGAATTAGGTTCATATCCTCAAACCCGCGTAACCGACGCAACCCTTATAGAACAGCTTGATAAAATCGGCAAAACCTGGGTATCCTACGGTTATTATTCCGGCGGAACAGATATAGGTACTATGGTTGCGAGTGATTATATGAAGTTCTGCGATTTTTACTCGGGTACAGTCAAATACCGCGCCGTAACATTCAGCCAATACAGACCCACTTCAACCGATTTCCAGGCTACTGCTGACAAGTCCAACCAGGATGAAAACGGTTATTATGTGGATAAAGTTTATTATTTCAGGTATGAACCGATTAAATGGAGAATAATCGACATTTTCACTGAGGATGACGGTGACAGATGCGCTACTCTTATCAGTGAGAATATCCTTGACGCCCAGGCATTCACAAATGAAGTTCACGGAAATAAAGAAACAAACTATTATCTCTACTACAGAGATCCTACTACAAACGCGCTTAAAGAAGCATTCGCGAACAATTACTATTACAGCAGCATAAGAGACTGGCTGCAAAAGAATTTCTACCCCACATCTTCTTTGAATTCCGATCCTAAAATGCTGCGTCAGGATAATCTTGAAAATATTGACTATTCTGTAAATCATTCTGAATACAACAGCTTACCCTCTAACGACTATGTTACACTTCTTTCTTATAAAGATGCTTTAAACACCGTTCACGGCTTCATTTCGGACCCCAATCGCGGTGATGATGCAAAGGCCACAACAGGTACCGACTACGCAAAATGCCAGGGACTTGAAATCAACCACGCCGACTACGAAGGCAATTCATTCTGGCGCCTTCGCTCCGCAGGTGACTATTCATTCACGGCATGTAATATCAGGTCAAACGGCTCTACTGACTTCAACAGCGACGTCAGACATACAGACGCCGGAATACGCCCTGTTATCAAGTATAATTTTGATTATACTCCCGAACCTGATCCTTCACCGATTTCAAACGCCACTTTAAGTATCAACGACGGAAGAACGGTCAACTACGGTCACAGAGTTAAAGTTGTCGCTTCCGCGTCACATCTTGAAACATTTTTCCACGTAGAAATAATCGATGAAACAGGCAAAATCGTCGCAAGAGGTGCATCAGGGGCAAGTTCCGTTGAATTTGTCACAAGCCATCTTACTCAAGGCGCGCGTTACAAAGCAAGAGTAGCCACCAGCCGCGGCATTGTTGCTGTTGATGCCGAAGGACATCAGATTCAGACAGACTACTGTGTAATAAGCATCAAAAACAATTTCTGGACAAGACTTGTTTACAGATTCTGGATGTTTATGGAAAAATATCTGAAGATAAACTGGCCCGGCGATCCCGTAGTTATTTAAAATCAAGTTCTTCTTCATAATTGCCCTTTGCCCGCTTTTAAACGGGTAAAACGGGGGAAGAAAAACACACCGTCAGTATTTACTGCTGACGGTGTGTTTTCTGTTTATATATGTTATCTGTTTCAATTATACTTGCCGAAAACTTTTTCACAAAGGTCACTGTATTCTTTATAAGCGTCATAATCCTGAAGCGATTTGCAGGCTTCAAGGATGCTGACATAATACCATTTATGCATGGAGGGATCTTTCTGGTTGAATCTCTGCCACAGCTTCTCCCCCATCAAATTATAATCACGGTACATTGACCTGACGTTTGACAGTTTATCGGAGAGAGTAATTATCTTAATCCTGTCATCATCGCAATTCATCAGGTGATTTATTGTGACCTCTTTGCGTTCTCTCCAGGTCTGAATAGCGGGTTTATCCCTCTGCTTGTCTTCAGACTCGCTGATAACAAGGTCTTTTATTTCGGCGCCGAAATTCTCTGTCAGTTCCTTCTCTGTTGTATCCGTGTCTTCAACAGTATCGTGAAGGATGGCTGCAGCGACCGTCTTTTCATCGTCAGTCATTGACGACGCGATTATTCCCGCCTCAAGAGGATGAAGAATATAAGGTGTCTGAGTACCCTTCCTGTATTGTCCGTTATGTTTTCCGGTCGCAAATACTATCGCTTTATTAATCAGTGTAAAATCCATTTTGACTCCTTAAAT
>JAFWRV010000325.1 GCA_017519685.1 Clostridia bacterium | reverse complement strand
GATAAGGTGCTATATGCGCGCAATTGCTCGCTCGTACATGTGAGCGAGGAAGTGGCGGTGGAAATACCAAGTGACGCAAAATATCTGTATCTTAGCGCACAGGAAGCAGCTGGCGTTTACAATGCCCCGGGAGGAGTCGAAATAAGAAGAAATCTTGTTGATAAGGTATCTGAGATGGCGGCAAGCATCAACGCACAAGTCACAGCCATGCAACAGACGCTTGTCGAGAACACGGAATATTTTGAGAGAATAATGGACGCTTTCGGAGACGACGCGAGAATTTATTTTGCGTACTATGAGGATGAGCTTCTTGCAGGAGCGCTTGATGTTCACGTCGGCGATAAAATCTGGTATGTTTACGGAGCAAGTTCCAATGAGCACAGAAATCTTATGCCGACTTATCTTGTGCAGTGGTCCTGTATCAAGTGGGCTATTGAAGAGGGGTGTAACTGGTATGATTTCCGCGGCGGATATCCCGATGAGAACAATCCGCTTCACGGAATATATAAATTCAAAAAAGGTTTTTGCAACGATTATATGGAGTTTATGGGAGAAGCGGACCTGATTATGGATAAAGTCGGTTTCAGAGCTGTTGAAGCGGCTCAGAAGTTATCTAAATCAACAAGAAAAATAAGGTCAAAACTGCTTAAATAAATCAGTATGAAAGAATTCGATTTTATAGAAAACGAGCGGCTCAGAAAACAGATTGAATTTCTCGTGACAATTGACAGGATGAAGGAAATCCTCAGGAGAACCGTTCTTATTGACAAGTCAAAACGAGAAAACGATGCCGAGCATTCCTGGCATCTCGCTTTATATGCGATGATTTTGAAGGAATACTGCGCAGAGGAAACCGATATTGAAAGAGTTATAAAAATTGTTCTTATACACGACCTTGTCGAAGTTTATGCCGGCGATACGTTTGCCTATGATGCCGATGCGCATCTTGATAAAGAAAAGCGCGAGAAAGAAGCTGCGGCAAAGCTTTTCGGTATGCTTGACGACGATCAGAGAGATGAAATCAATGCCCTCCGGGAGGAATTTGAGCAGGGTAAAACGCCTGAGGCGAAATTTGCTCTCGTCTGTGACAGGCTTCAGCCGCTTATCCATAATTTTCTTACCGAAGGTCATACCTGGCAGGAAGGACGTGTCCAGGCGCATCAGGTTCTGGAGAGAAATAACATTGCCGGAGATACCGCTCCGGAAATCCGCTCTTTGATTGAAAAGGCGGTTGAGATATCAGTTGAAAAAGGAATTCTGTTCCCGGACTGATGTCTGCAATACACAGATATTTTTAATTACAAGCGCACGCTTTTGTGAGCGATTCGGCTTCGGTGTGCGCTTGTAATTAAATTGTTACTTTTTTGTAATAAAAACTATGTTGAATTTTCTCAATTTATGTTGTAGATTTAATAAAACTTGTTTTAGAGGCATTATCAATGAAAAAGAATAATAACAGACTAATCGGGATCATTGCTTTGATCTTGGTTATTATCATTATATTTATCATCAGCTTAGTAATAAAAGGAACAGGAGATAAAGAAGAAGAAACGCAGACGGTGACTTTCAGTTCAACCGAGACCGCAACTGAATTGACTACCTTGCCGATCACATCGGAAACTTCAACGCAAACAGCGAGTGAAACCGAGCCGGGATTATCCTCCGCGGATGAATCCCAATCGTCATCGGCGGTAAATGTTGAATTCTCCGAATTTGAAAACTGCGCGTTTCTCGGCAACTCCCGCTTGCTGGCTCTCGGTAATTACGATATAGCGCCGCACGTTTTCGCGAAAGTCGGGCTTACCGTTAAAACCGTTTTTACCGACAGAGCGGAGGGAAGCAGCGTAACCGTTATTGATGAACTGTACAGCGGAAAATACGATAAGGTTTTCATAATGTTCGGTGACAATGAATGCGGCTGGCCTAATCTTGATGTCTTTATTGACAATTACCGCGATGTTATCAATGCTGTCAGGTCAAGACAGCCGTCGGCAAAGATTTATCTTCTTTCCTGTCTCCCTATATCTCAGGCAAAGTCGGCGAAGAACACCTACGGTTATAATATGGATGCTCTTAACAGTGTTAATGAAAGAGTCAGTCAGCTTGCGGCCGATGAAGGTCTGACCTACATTGACTGCGGTTCTTCAGTCAGGGGAAGCGACGGATATCTTCCCGATTCCTATTCCACCGACGGATGCCACATGAAAAAAGAATATAATATAATCTGGGCAAAATATATTGCCGATAATATGTGATCGGCAGGAGATAGATTATGAAAAAAGTATTAGCTGGATTACTTGCAGTTTCATTTATCTGTCTGCTTTCATCCTGCGCGGGTACCTCTCCTGAAATTGAGTTACCCGATGTCAGTACTGTTTCAGCTGAGCTTGTCGAAAGACTGGAATTTGATGACGTAATGGAAAAGACCGAGCATTCCGATATCGTAGTTGCTAAATACGGTCTTGATGACGGGGTTGTTCATGAGGTTTCCAGATATGTCGGAAGCGGCGCCACAGCGGATGAAGTTGCGGTATTTGAATGCGTTGATGAAAAATCAACTGTTGCCGTTAAAGAGGCAATAAACGACAGAATTAAATATCTTCACGACGGATACAGCGATTACGGGCCTGAAGAGGTTCCTAAAATCGATAATGCCGTTGTGCTTACTTACGGAACCAAAGTAGTTTTCTGTATATGCAAAAATTCAGCGGAAGTTTCTTCCGTTGTGGAAGAACTCGCGCTGAATAATAATTGATTTAAGACCGCATTTTTTAATGCGGTTTTTATTTTTCAATAAGTTCTCTCAGAGAATCTATAACCCTCGCGCCCGATTTTTCGAGGCGCGATCTTTTTTCATGCCCGCTTGAAAGAAGAACGCAGTCCGCGCCGAGAGCGTCGGCAAGGTCTTTGTCGTGTTCCAGGTCTCCTATTACAAGCTTGCCGCCTTCGCTGTGGGAATCCAGATAGTTAACCGCTCTGTCAATTTTTGAACCGGCAAGGAAATCATCGGAGCCGAGCACGGCGTCAAAGTAACTGTTTATTCCGAATTTTGTTATACCTGCAATAAGCGGGGCATTGTTTGATGAAGAAACAATTATCTGGGTTTTACCTTTTCCGACGAAATATTCCAGGCATTCAATCGCTCCGTCGGAAAGCGAACATGATTCTGCTTTTTCTTTGTATAATCTGTTCCATTCCGCAATGATGCTGTTGTAGTCCTCTTTTTCAAGGTCAAATGTCCGCTCATAGAATTTTTTGATGGGAACACCGATTCTTTCCCTGTATGTTTCAATATCGATGGCGCTCATATTCCTTTTTTCAAGCATATCGTTTACAGCGTCAAGGGCAGGTCCGACATCATCCAGCAGAGTGCCGTTCCAGTCCCAGATGATGTATTTGTAATTCATATCCGGTTCACCTCATTGAGGATTATAACTCAAATTTAAATTATATTCAACAGTTTACAAATATTAAAAACTATGATATTATTATCTGAAGAAATGCAGGTGATTATTATGAAAAGACAAAGCGGAATCCTTATGCATATTTCCTC
>JAFWRV010000324.1 GCA_017519685.1 Clostridia bacterium | reverse complement strand
GGAAAAACGGTTATGACCGCCGACGCGCTGATAGTTATCACGAATATGCTGGTATTCCGCAGCGTGGAAAGCGGCCTTTACGCAATCATCGTGGCGTTTGTCAGCACAAGGGTTATTGATGCACTGCTTTACGGTATGGGAAACGGAAAGATGCTGATGATATTCACCGAAAAGGCGGACGAGGTTTCAAAAGCGATGATAGCGTCGTCAAGACGCGGCGTTTCAATAGTTCCAGTCGTAGGAGCTTATACCGGGGAAGAAAAAAACATGCTTATCTGCGTCGCGAGAAAGCACGAAATCAGCGCGCTTATCAAAATCGCGAAATCCATCGACTCCGGAACTTTCATAATAGTCAGCGAGGCAAACGAGGTCCTCGGCAAGGGATTCAGAACAACCATTTAAGATTAATCCGTACTTGACAAAAAAATGCAGTCATACTATAATTACATAGTTAGAAGATAAATTAACCGAAACGAGGTTTTTGTATGTCAGGACATTCCAAATGGAGTACAATCAAAAGAAAAAAGGAAAAGACAGATAACGCCAGAGCCAAGGTTTTCACCAAAATCGGCAGAGAAATAGCCGTCGTGGTGCGTGAGGGCGGTCCCGATCCCGCAAGCAACTCAAAGCTCAAGGATGTTATTGCCAAAGCGAAGGCAAACAATGTTCCCAACGACAATATTGACAGGATAATCAAAAAGGCCGCCGGAGAACAGGGCGGAGCGAATTTTGAGGAAATAATCTATGAGGGATACGGTCCCAAGGGTATTGCCGTAATCGTTGAAGCCCTTACGGACAACCGCAACCGTACAGCCGGCGACGTGCGTCATTATTTTGATAAATACGGCGGAAATATGGGCCAGAACGGCAGCGTTTCATTCCTCTTCACAAAGCAGGGACAGATTCTTATCGAGAGCGAGGATATTGACGAGGAAAAACTGATGGAGGACGCCCTTGAAGCCGGCGCGACGGATTTCCTTACCGACGAAGGTATCTACGAAATCCGTACCGATCCTTATGACTGCGGAGCAGTCAGCGAGGCGCTTTCGGCAAAGGGATATACTTTCATCTCCGCTGAGGCGGCATATATTCCCTCAACTTACGTCAAGCTCACCGAGCAGGAGGATATGCAGGCAATGAGCAAGATGCTCGAGATGTTTGAGGATAACGACGATATCCAGGGCGTCTGGCACAACTGGGAAAATCCCGATGATTTGGAAGGCTGATAATTCAGCTGAAAGTGATTTGCTTATAACACTTTTCTTACCGCAGGTAATTTTGCCTGCGGTATTTTTTGACAAAGAAAAGATACACCGCCGCGGGTTTCATCCCGCGGCGGTGGTTTTTGTCTTATTCTGTTTTCTCCGTGCTTTTTGTGGAGGAGCCGGTGAACAGCTTCGTGCGTTTCAGACCGAGATAAAGCGGTATTCCGCCGATGAGGCAGACGGCAAGTTCGCCGAGCGCCACCTGGCCTCCGTTTATCAGAAAAGCCGTGAAGGTCGGCGCTTCGTCGCTGAGCATAAAGATTATTTCGGCGCCGATTATTATTCCGTTAAAGATAACGGGATAAATGATTGAAAGCAGGGGAATCTGCTTGATTTTAATGTTTCTGCAAAGCCATCCGAATACCGCGGCGAGCAGTGTGGCGACCGAGCCGAAAACGACATCGATTATTCCCATAGGACTTCCGATGTTGCTGATGATACAGCCGAGGGTCAGGCCGGGTATCGCGGCGGGTGTCAGTGCCGACAGAACCGTAAGAGCTTCGGAAAATCTGAACTGAACGGGTCCGTAGGCGAGGTTGAATGCTGCGCAGATGTAGGTGGTTACGGCATAGACAGCCGCAATCATTGCGCTTTCAACGAGAAAGCGCACGCGTTTCTGGTTTTTCATTTTTGTTACTCCTTTTGCTGCCGGGCAGCGCCTTTAGTTTTGTTCGGCACCGAGCAAGTGCCTGTCGGGAAGGTTTCGAACCGACATTGCCGAATCAGAGATATTCGGCGAGCGCCTTGAGATTTTCTACCGCAACGCTTGCGCGGATTTGGGACTGCGCGTATTCCTCCGGAGTGGTGACTCCGCTGAATACCAGAGCGCAGGGGATTGAGTGATTCATACCGATTGCTATATCCGTCGCGAGCCGGTCGCCTATGAAAGCGAGCTCGTCTCTTTCGCATCCGAGCAGTCCGGTGATGTAATCAACGGTCGCGGTCATTGGTTTTCCCAATACTTCGGGTCTTCTTCCTGTTGAGGCGGCAAACATCTCAATCATCGAGCCGGTGTCCGGCTTGAAGCCGTCTGCGGTGGGGCAGTTGACATCGGGATGAGTCGCGAGATAGACCGCTCCCTCATAAATATATTTCGCCGCTTTCCTGATTTTTTCATAGGTCAGCGTCGTATCAAAGCCGAGTAAAACGATGTCGGGATTTTCATCTGTGAGATTGATTCCCGCCGCGAGCATATCTCCGGTCAGTCTTTCGTTTCCGAGAAGATAGACTTTTTTTCCGGGATAGTTCTTGTTGAGATAACTTGCCGCAACGTGTGAGGACACGATGACTCTTTTTTCGTCAACGGGGAAGCCCATTTTCGCGAGCTTGTCGCGGCACACCTCAACATTGTTGGAGGAATTGTTCGTGAAGAAATAAAAATCACGACCCGTTTCCCTGACTTTTGATATGAAATATTCGGAACCTTCTATCAGGTTTCCGCTGAGATAGAAGGTACCGTCCATGTCAATGATAAAATATTTTGTTTTTGCGAATACGGATTTATCCATTTTGCTGATCGGCCATTTCTCCGGCAGAGGAAATTTCGTTGTCGCTGACTTTGCCGGTTATGCTTCTTATGCTTGTGCGCGCGGCGCGGACTTCATTGAGACTGTTGGCAATGGCGCTGTCCGCGGTCAGCATGATGTTGTCGATGAAATCGGCTGCCGAGGTGCGGATTTCCGCAGACCACTTGTTTGCCTTTTCAATGATTTCGTCGGATTTTTCCTGAGCTTTGGTTTCGGTGAGATTCGCCTGGTCGATTGCCGTTGTGACAATTGCAGCCGCCTGATTGTTGGCGTCGGCAATGATTTCCCTTGATTTTTCATTCGCCTGCGCAGTGATTTCGTCCGCCTTGTTTTTGGCTTCTATGACGATGACGCTGCTGTCAACCATATTTGTCGCTTCAACCATTGCCTGGGTCTTGATATCATTGGCCTGAGCCGACGCATCCGAAACTATTTTCGCCGCGCTTGCGTCCGCTTCGGCAACCTTGTTTTTGCAGTAATCCTCGGTCTTGAGAACGAGAGTTCTGACCTTTTCTTCGGCGGCGGCAACGAGAGCCCTTGATTTTTCCTGGGCTTCGGTCACGACATTGACAGACTCCGTCTTTGCTTTCGCAAGGATGTTGTTTCTGTCGGCAACAATGATTTTCGCCTGGGCGATTTCCTTGGGAAGGCCTTCTCGCAGTTCATAAATCGATGATTTGACCGCTTCCGCATCTATTGCCACTTTTCCGCCTCTGAGAGTTTTGGAGCCGGAATCAATTAAATCTTCAATCTGGTTGAGAAGTTGATCGGTGTTCATTCAAATCTGTTCCTTTCTTTTATTCTTTTTACTATGTCATCATGCACCTGAGCCGGCACAAACTGCCTTATATCCCCGCCGAATTCGCTGACCTGCTTGACTATGCTCGAGGACAGGAACATATATTTCTGGTCTGTGGTGATAAACAGGGTTTCGATTCCGGGATTGAGCTGTTTGTTGGTAAGCGCCTGCTGAAATTCATATTCAAAATCCGAAACGGCGCGCAGACCTTTGACTATAACAGAAGCGCCCTTCTTTTCACAGTATTCCGCAAGAAGTCCGCCGTACATTTCAATTTCGCAGTTTTTAATATCTCCGGGTATGCTGCGTTTTATAAGTTCCACTCTTTCCGAGGCGGTGAAATAACTGTTCGGCTTGTGGTAATTGACCATAACAACGACTATGACCTTGTCAAAGAGCTTGCTTGCCCTGGTGATAATGTCGATGTGGCCGTTGGTCACCGGATCAAAAGAGCCGGGACAGACCGCAATTTTCATGGCAATCATTCCTTTCGATAAACGGTTACCGCGGTTTTTCCGTATTTGTATTCCTTTTGTTTTACAAGACTTCCCACCGAGTCGGGGAGCGTATCCGAAGCGGAGTGCTCACAGATTACGGGACCGTTTACGGTGACGAAATCACACACCTTGTCAAGCACCTTTTCCATAAGCCCCGAGGCGTAAGGCGGATCGAGGAATATCATATCAAACATTGTGACATTCATATTGAGAAATGCAAGGGCGTCTGTCTGAACAATCCGGGAATTATCTGTGAATTTTGTCTTTTCGACATTTTCCCTGATTATTCTGATTGCGTTTTTATCCGAGTCAACGAATACGGCGTCAGCCGCTCCGCGGCTCAGAGCCTCAATTCCCAGCTGCCCGGAGCCCGCGAAAAGATCAAGCACATGCCTGCCTTCGGTCTCAAACTGAATGGCGCTGAAAACGGCTTCCTTGACTTTTTCCGAGGTCGGCCTGGTAGTTTCGCCTTCAAGAGTTTTAAGGCGCATTCCTCTTGCCGTGCCGGTAATTACTCTCATCACTGGCCTCCCGTTAAAGAAGATAACAATATTTATAATATTATCTCATTATACCGGCGGACTTGTCAAGAACTAAATTGTTAACAATGGTAAAACGCGGAATATTTTGAAATGTAAATTTTTTTATAATAAATAAAATTTCTGTATATTTTATTTTATATTTGTGATATACTGATTTTTAATTATAATGGATTACTATCGGGAGGTTG
Organism: Clostridia bacterium; assembly: GCA_017519685.1. Taxonomy (GTDB): domain Bacteria; phylum Bacillota; class Clostridia; order Oscillospirales; family Acutalibacteraceae; genus CAG-177. The sequence goes on along the minus strand of JAFWRV010000324.1, from coordinate 5,044 downwards.
CGCGTGTCGGTCAGAATCAAGTCTGTTGAATCAGGCAGTAAAGCTGAAGCCAAGGGCATTTCCGCGGGCGATACGCTCGTTTCGATTAACGGTCACGAAATCAATGACGTGCTCGACTATCAGTTTTACCTCAAGGATAAAAAGGTGATAATATCGTTGAAAAGCGGCGGCGGAAAGGGCAGGATTGTCATCATCAGGAAGGATGAGTCCGATGATATCGGGCTTGAGTTTGAAACCTACCTGATGGATAAACAGCATTCCTGCACCAACAAATGTATTTTCTGCTTTGTGGATCAGCTTCCCGAAGGACTCAGGGACAGTCTTTATTTCAAGGACGACGATTCCCGCCTTTCGTTTCTTTTCGGCAACTATGTCACCCTGACCAATCTCGACGACGCCGAGGTTGAGCGTATAATCCGTATGCATATAAGTCCCGTCAATATTTCCGTTCATACCATGAATCCGGAACTCCGTGTAATGATGATGAAAAACCCCCGTTCCGGAGAGTGCCTGAAATATATAAAGAAATTTACCGAAAACGGAATCAAGGTCAACGCGCAGCTTGTGCTCTGCCCCGGTATAAATGACGGCAGCGAGCTTGAATATTCACTGCGCGAGCTGTTCAGACTCGGAGAGAATATAGAAAGCGTCGCCTGTGTTCCCGTCGGCCTTTCAAAGCACAGGGAAAAGCTTTATCCGCTGAAACCCTACACAAAGGAAACCGCGGGAGAGGTTATCGACACAATCGACCGTCTCAACCGCGAGGACAGGGAGTCCGGAGGCAAGGGTGTCGCCTACGCGGCGGATGAATTCTATATCTACGCTCAGCGTCCGATGCCGTCCGCGGAGTATCACGGCGATTTTCCGCAGCTTGAAAACGGAGTCGGAATGTGGACACTGCTTCGCGATGAGTTCATTGAAGCGCTTGATGAGTGCGATATAACGGAGCTTGACAGGCACGTTTCGCTCGTAACGGGTACCGCGGCGTTTCCGCTTATGAAAGAACTTGCCGCCATGGCGGAAGAGAAGATAAAAAAATTAAAGATAGATGTTTACGAAGTCAAAAACAGGCTTTTCGGAGAAAGCATCACGGTATCGGGGCTCATAACCGGGGGAGATATTGTATATACCCTGAAGGACGCCGAAATCGGAGAGGAGCTGATAATCCCGCCCAACTGTCTCAGAAGCGAGGGAGATATGTTCCTCGACAATATGACCGTTGACGAGCTTTCGGAAAAGACAGGAGCAAAAATCACGCAGAACGGGCCGGGAGGGGCAGACCTTCTGAGTTCGTTCATCGGAGAACAGTGAGGTTAATATGGCAAACGTAGCAGCGATAATAGGCAGGCCCAATGTGGGCAAGTCAACGCTATTCAATAAACTGACGGGTCAGAGAATCGCCATTGTCGATGACACCCCCGGTGTCACGAGAGACAGGATTTACGGCGAATGCGAGTGGCTCGGCAGACGCTTTATGCTGATTGATACCGGCGGTATCGAGCTGGCAAGCGACGATATTATTCTTCAGCAGATGCAGAGGCAGGCGCAGCTTGCCATTGACAGCGCCGACGTCATCATCTTCGTTACGGATATACGCACAGGCGTTGTGGCAACGGATATGGAGGTCGCCTCAATTCTTCAGAAGAGCGGAAAGCCGGTTGTCCTTGTTGTCAACAAAGTCGATTCAATAGGCGAGCTTCCGCCGGATTTCTATGAGTTTTACAATCTCGGACTCGGAGACCCGATAGCGATTTCATCCGTTCACGGCCACGGCACGGGCGATATGCTCGACGAGGTGCTGAAATATTTGCCCGATGAGCCCGGCGAGTCGGAAGAAGGAGAGGACGCGGTCAGGGTTGCCGTTATAGGAAAACCGAATGTCGGCAAATCGTCGCTCGTCAACGCCGTGCTCGGCGAAAACAGGATGATAGTGTCGGACATCGCCGGAACGACACGCGACGCGACCGATTCGCTCGTTGAAAACGAATACGGAAAATTCATTTTCATTGATACCGCGGGACTGCGCAGAAAAAGCAAGGTTTACGACCAGATAGAAAAATACTCGGTTATAAGGGCGAGAATGGCGGTTGAGAGAGCGCAGGTCTGCGTGATTATGATTGACGCCACCGAGGGCTTCACCGAGCAGGATTCCAAGGTTGCGGGCATTGCCCACGAGATGGGAAAGGGCTGCATAATCGCGGTCAACAAATGGGACGCGGTTGAGAAAGACGGCAGAACAATGGACGCGGAGCGCAAAAAGCTGATGAATGATTTCGCGTTTATGAGTTACGCTCCGATTATCTTCATCTCGGCAAAAGAAGGTATCCGCATAAACCGTCTTTTTGAGCTTATAAAATTTGTCGATACCCAGAACGCCATGAGGATTTCAACAGGAAAGCTCAATGAGGTTCTCGCGGACGCGACGGCGAGAGTTCAGCCGCCTTCGGATAAAGGCAGACGCCTGAAAATTTATTATATGACGCAGGCATCCACAAGACCGCCGACATTCATTATGTTTGTCAACAGCGCCGAGCTTTTCCATTACAGTTATCAGCGCTATATCGATAACCGTATCAGAGAGGTTTTCGGCCTTGAGGGAACGCCTACGAGAATGGTAATCAGAGAAAGAGAGTCAAAGAAGAAATGATTGTTCTGGGAATAGATCCCGGCTATGCGATAGTTGGCTGCGGTGTGGTCGAATACAAAGACAATAAATTCCGAATGCTTGAATACGGAGCGGTTCTGACCGATGCGGGCACGCCGTTCAATGAAAGACTTGAAAAGATATATGACGATGTCAACGCGCTCATATCAAAATATCCGCTTGACGCCGTGGCGATGGAAAAGCTGTTTTTCAACACCAACCAGAAGACGGCGATAGATGTTGCGCAGGCGAGGGGCGTGCTTGTCCTTGCCGCGTGCAAAAACAACATCCCGGTTTTTGAATACACGCCGCTTCAGGTCAAGCAGAGCGTTGTCGGATACGGCAGAGCCGAAAAGAAGCAGGTTCAGGAGATGACAAGAATTCTGCTCAATCTCGAAAAAATACCGAAGCCCGACGATGCCGCCGACGCGCTTGCGATGGCAATCTGCCACTGCCACAGCGCGGGTTCAAGACTGGGCGCTTTAAAGAGAGGATAAAATATGTTTTACAGTATCACGGGAAATGTTGTGTTCACAGGTGAAAACGCCCTCGCGCTCGACTGCAACGGAGTCGCGTTTTATCTGAATACAACCGCGAATACATTGAGAAAATGCAGCCCCGCCGGCGAGAGCATGACGGTTTACACATATCTGAGTGTCCGCGAGGACGCGCTGGATCTTTTCGGATTTGCCGATAAAACCGAGCTGGACTGCTTCAAAATGCTGATAGGCGTTTCGGGAGTCGGACCGAAAGCGGCGCTTGCCGTTCTTTCCGCGCTGACGCCTGAGCAGCTTGCCGTCGCCATCGCGGGCGACGATTCAAGAGCGATAACCGCCGCTCAGGGAGTCGGAGCGAAAATAGCGAACAGGATTGTGCTTGAGCTCAAGGGCAAGACCGATATGTTCGCCGGCTCATACGAGGCGGCTGAGAATATCGCGGCGGTCAAAAAGTCAAAAGTCAGTTATGCAGGCGAGGATGCCGTCAACGCGCTCGTTATGCTCGGTTACAGCAGGAGCGAGGCGGGTATTGCCGTGGGCAAACTTGACGGAAATCTTTCAACGGAAGAAATGATAAAGAAAGCGCTTGCATCGCTTGCCAAGAAACTCTGAGGAGGAAATAAATGGAAACCGATTATGAGAGCAGATTTGTCGGCGCGGAGTTTTCTTCATCGGAAGACAGCGAAACAGAACTCAGTCTGCGCCCGAAAGTCCTTGATGACTATATAGGCCAGGAAAAGGTCAAGGAAAATCTTTCGGTATATATTCAGGCGGCGCGTCAGAGAGGCGAGCCCCTCGACCACGTTTTGCTTTACGGCCCTCCGGGACTCGGAAAGACAACTCTCGCGGGCATCATAGCTAACGAGATGGGAGTAAATTTCAGGGTGACGAGCGGACCGGCAATAGAAAAGCCGGGTGACCTTGCGGCGCTGCTGACCAATTTAAGCGAGGGCGATGTGCTGTTCATCGATGAAATCCACCGCCTTTCAAGGTCAGTTGAGGAGGTCCTCTATCCCGCGATGGAAGACAACGAGCTCGACATCATCATAGGCAAAGGCCCTTCGGCGCGCTCGATACGTCTTGACCTCAACAGATTCACGCTTGTCGGCGCGACCACAAGAGCCGGTCAGCTTTCCGCTCCTCTGCGCGACAGATTCGGCGTGATATTCAGACTTGAGATGTACACGACCGGGGAACTCGCTCAGATAGTCAACCGTTCTGCGGGCATTCTCGGAATAGGCATTGAGCCGGACGGCGCGAATGAAATCGCTTCCCGCTCGAGAGGAACTCCGAGAATAGCGAACAGATTTCTCAAACGCGCGAGAGACTTCGCCCAGATAGGCGGAGACGGTTCGATAACGAAGGAGGCGGCGTGCACCGCTCTTTCAAAGATGGAGGTTGACGCTCTCGGCCTTGACTCAATCGACAGACTGATACTGACCTCGATGATAAGAAATTACAACGGCGGTCCTGTCGGCCTTGAAACGATAGCGGCGGCGATAGGCGAAGAAGCCGTGACGATAGAAGACGTTTACGAACCTTATCTGATGCAGATAGGATTCCTTTCCCGCACACCCAGGGGCAGATGCGTTACGCCCGCGGGATATGCTCATCTCGGAATACCCATGCCGGGTCAGCAGAGACTGGATGTCTGACGGAGACATTTATGAGATTTTACGACAACTGGAAAGACTATGAACTGATAGACTGCTCCGAAGGGGAGCGGCTCGAACGGTGGAAGGATATTATCCTTATCCGTCCCGATCCCCAGGTCATCTGGAAAACTCCAAAGGAAAACAAACTCTGGTTCAATCCGCACGCGATATACAACCGCTCAAATTCAGGCGGAGGAAGCTGGCAGATATGCAAAAAGATGCCGGATGTGTGGCAGGTTGGGCTTGAG
>JAFWRV010000323.1 GCA_017519685.1 Clostridia bacterium | reverse complement strand
TCACAGCAGAAAATACAACAACTTTCCCATGCGTCCTCTTAACTGGCATTCACCACGTGAATACATTAATGCTTTTATTTACAACGGTGAAGTTTTTTAATCCTAATTTTGTAACACATCATTGACAAACCTACAAAAAATAAATTTATTTATATATTGACTTTACCTTAAGCGACGGCTTAAAATAAAAGGGGTGATGAATATGGATTTATGCAGATATGTAAATGTATTTCACGGCTGTGAAGAGATGACCCCCGAAAAGCCGGAGGGAATTGCGGCAAAATGGTTTTTCATCAAAGCGCAGTGCGGAAACACAAGCCCGGCGGCGACTCTGCCTTTCGGCGGAATGAGCGCCGCTCCGTTTACGGGAGGATATCCGACCGGATATACGGACCATCTTGTCAACACTCACGCAAAAGCGGCAAGATTTGAAAACGGAAAAAAACTGCTCGGATTTACTCACCTTCAGCAAAGCGGAACCGGATATATAGGATATTTCTATAATTATGTCCTTGTCACTCCGGGATACGGCTCAGAGGAAAGGCGCCGCGACTTTTATGATGAAAAAGCGAAGCCCGGATATTATTCGTGTAAAACCGGGGACATTCTGTGTGAACTGACTTCCGATGAAAGAACTTCATTTCACCGTTATACATTCGGCAGTGAAAACGGAAAGATTAACATTGATTTTTCCGCCTGCGGTCTTGATATGGACGGCGAACTCAAAGGAACGGTCGGCAATCTGATTATCCGTTCCGTCTCAGGTGATACCGTGACCGCCGGATTTTCCGCTGAAGGAGTCAATCTTTATTTTGCCGTTAAATGCAACGGAAGAATCGGCATAAACGGCAGCAAAGCCGCTGTAACCGGTTTCGGAAAGCAGGCGCTGCTCCGCGTTTCGCTCTCGCTCGTAAGCGTTGAGAGGGCGTTGGAATTTCTGAATGACGGCAAAAATTTTGACACGGCAGAGGAATACGCATATAACAAATGGAACGAAGCGCTTTCCAGGTTTAAAATTGAAGTTAAAGACGAAAAAATCAAGAGAATTTTTTACTCGAATCTTTATCACTCGCTTGTCAAACCGATTGACAGAAGCGGCGACGGTTTCATTTATGACGGTCACGATTTCATGACCGATTTCGCTACGCTCTGGGATATGTATAAAACCGCGATTCCCCTTATTTTTCTGGTGTTTGATGATATCGCGGAAAAGACGGTCAACACTCTTGAATCGCTGTGTGACAAGCTCGGATTCATTCCGAATACAATCGGGCTCACCGATGACTATAAAAACTCCGCTTCACAGGCAAGAACTCTCGGCTGTTTTGTTCTGATGACCGCTTACAGATACGGCATCAAAACAGACGCCCGCAAACTGGTGAAAACAATCGAAAAAGACATATTTGCGAAGGATAAAACCGACTTCACGCTCGGCGGAAGATGCCGTCTGAATTCCTGGACTCTGGATATGGCGGAATGCTGCGCGCTCTGCGCGGATATCGCTGACGAAATCGGTGAAAAAGAAACCGCCTGCCGTCTGCGTCCCCTCGGCGAAAACTGCCTGAAATGTTATGACAAATCAACCGGATTGCTCAGCGCCGATTCCGAATATTACGAGGGAACGCTGTATAATTATTCCTTCCGCCTGATGAAAAACATGGACAAAAGAATTGAAATCGCGGGCGGAAAAGAGAGATTCGTTTCGCTGCTCGATAAATTCTTCGGTTACGCCCAACCCGACAGGATTCAGCCGTATGACCCTGCGGACACAGACTATATCGAAAAGACAATGGAAGAAGGAATCTTTGAGGGATTCAATAACGAACCGGATACCGAAGCGCCGTTCAGTTACATTGCCGCAGGAAGGCACAACAGAACCTGCGAAATAATCAGAAGCGGTATGAAATACATGTTCACCGAAGGACGCGGCGGTATTCCCGGAAACAATGATTCCGGCGCGCTCTCGTCTTATTATGTTTTTTCCGCTCTCGGTATTTTCCCCGTCGCGGGGCAGGATTTATTCTATATCGGCTCCCCTCTTGTTGACAGCGCGGAAATATCGCTTGCCTGCGGTAAAACCCTGAGTATAAACGTCGTTAACAACTCACCGGATAACATCTATGTCAGAAGCGTCAGATTCAACGGCGAAACCGTTAAAGGGTATTCTGTCCCGGCTCACAGTCTGACCGCCGGCGGAGTGCTCGAAATCGAAATGACCGATAATAAGAGTCTTTGTGTTTAATCAATAACAGACTGAAACCGGGTGTCCGTGTTTTACGGACACCCGGTTATTTTTGGTGAGTTATTCCTACCTCAGTTGAGAATCTTCTTTATTCTGAAAATATTTTTGCCGTCGGTATTTTCATATTCCACATTATCCATACTCTTCTTTACCATGAAGATTCCGAGGCCGCCTATCTGCCTTTCCTCGGCGGAGAGAGTGACATCGGGGTCCTCTCTTTCAAGAGGATTAAACGGGATTCCGCTGTCGATAAACGAAATCCGAACGCTCAGAGGATTATCCTCTTTCCTTATGCGGATTGTGGCGTCTCCTTCTCCCTCGCCGTAAGCGTAGTGAGCGATATTGACAAATATTTCTTCCGCAGCTATATCAATCTGCGTCTGTGTTTTTACAGGGCAGTCCTGCTTTTCAAGAAAGGCGTCGATAAAGCCGAGAACTTCATCCAGATTATCAACATTCGCTTTAACGGTGATTTCCTCCTCGCCGTCTGTTTCCGAGCCGTTATATATAAATGAAAGCATGGTGATATCGTCAAACTGAGGCGCGTCGCCGACAAAAGCGTCTATCTCACGGCGGACATTATGAATCATTTCCTTTGTGGTTGCCGAGGTATCGCGGTTAAGAGCGTCAAGCATTCTGTCCGTTCCGAAAAGAGTGCTTTCAGCATCCGTTGCCTCTGGCACGCCGTCGGTATAGACAAACAGGCGGTCTCCGCGCTTGAGCTCAAATTCGTGCTCGCGGAATATGATGCCTTCAAGAGTAGCGACCGCGGGAGAGTGGCGGTACTGAACAAGCTCGAATTTGCCGTCGGGATGACAGATTACGGGATGCTCGTGGCCGGCATTCGCCGCCATACCCTTGCCGGTTGATAATTCGACTATCGCAATCCAGACGGTCACGAAAAGCTCAGCTTCATTACCCTCGCAAAGCTGGGTATTGACATTTGAAAGAATTTCCGCGGGACTTTCGCCGAGCTGTGCGTGGTTTTTGATAAGTGTCTTGGCAATGACCATAAACAGCGCCGCGGGCACTCCTTTGCCCGAAACATCCGCCATTACCATACAGAGATGGTCGTCGTCAATCAGGAAAAAGTCATAGAAATCTCCGCCCACCTCTTTGGCGGGATCCATCAGAGCATAAATGTCGATATCTTTTCTGTCGGGGAAGGGCGGGAAAATTCTCGGCAGCATATCCGCCTGAATCTGAGTGGCAATGCTGAGCTCCGCTCCTATACGCTCTTTTTCGGCTGTGACACGCTCGACCTGTTGGGTATATTCATCAATGCTTTCGGTCATATCCACAAAGGAATCGGCGAGCCACTGCATCTCATCGTCATAAGGAAACTTCTGCTTTTCAAGAGCTTTATGAGAATAGGAATCCACGAGGTCGGCAAGGCGGCCTACCGGATTGGTAACATTTTTCCTGAGTATGAATATGGCGAGCAGAAGCACTCCGAGGATGCAGATAACCAGGACCTCGGTGATGCGAAGAGCGTAACTGCGCACTACTTCGTTGAGATCCGAGAGAATACAGTCGGCTTCCACCATTCCGGCAACTTTGCCGTCGGAATCAAATACAGGCGCCCAGGCGCTGATGGTTTTGCCGAATCCGACATCCTGACCCTTTATGAGGTTTTCCGATGCGCGCCCCGCTTTAATATCAGGTACAAGATATTTATACTCGGTTTCACCGTAGTCGAATCTGTCTCCGAGACTGCTGATTGTATCGGGGTCGTCACCCTGCTTGATTGAATCGATAATGTAAATGAAGTGGTCCGATTCCGGATAAAACAGATAGAGATACTGAATTCCGGAAAAATCCGCTTTGACTTTATTGAGTTCGGTTTTTAAGGTCTCATAATATTCATCGGTCTCACCGGTATCGACATACTTTTTAAGTCTGTCACCGTCAATATCGTCGGCAAGCGTACGCACTATTTCCTGCGCTTTCTGATTATAAAGACGCATATAGGTTGACTCAAGCGCGCGGTAGCTTATGACAGAAACGGCGAGAGCCATGATTAACATCAGAACGGCAAGCCACATAATGACACGCCGGCGCAGAGATCTTTTTGTTTTACTCTTCTGTTGCATCGTCTTTGCCTCTCTTTAAATCTATTATTTCAACCCAGGCGCCGCAGACGCAGTGCGAGCCGCAAATCGGGCAACCCATACCGTATTTTTCAAGTTCCGAGTAAAAGCCGTCAATTCTTTTTTTCCAAACGGGTTTGCCCATTGACTCAAAAGTGGTTCTGGCGGGCGCGTTGCCGTCGGGGTAAATCCATATTTCGGCAAGGAAGTATTCATAACCCTCTTTCAGCAGAAGCAGGGTGCTTTTTTCTCTGAGGCGGTCCGCCACCCCTTCAAGGCGGTATTCGGGTGTGACGAGTATAGCGTCGCAATACCCGGTTTTTTTATCTTTGGTGAATTCACTCAGCTCCGCTTCCAATTCGGGGTGAGGATAAGTAAATGCTATGCCTTCTCTGATTGCAAAAAATCCGGCGGGCTTGTCGCCGCAAACGGCTATATATCCTGAGTAATCACCTTTTTCCCAGGCATCCCGGATAGACTGCGAGATTGATTCGCCGCTGTTGAGATACTGAGCGTAGAGCTCTGTTATCAAAGGGATATCGCGCTTTTGGATTTTGCGGTATTCAATCATGGATTGACTCCTCATTTTTTGATTTTATAAATTTCAGCAGACTTTCGCGTAATAATAATAAACAAAGCAAGCAGCGAAAGCATTGCCGCGCAGAATACTCCGATTCCGCTTCTGTAACCGAAAGCGAGCAGGGCGCCGTAGGTAACAGGCCCTATGGTCTGACCGACGCTTTCAACGACCGAGTATATACCCATAGCCCGTCCCTGACCGAATTGCGAGCTTTCGGGTGTCATTTCAAAATACGCGTACTGACAGGTATAAGCGAATGAAATGACAACGGAGAGGATAATTACTCCGAGTATTACGCTTACAAGCGACGGATGGACGACAAACATCAGCATATCAAGCCCCATAAGCAGGCTCGCGATTGTGATGCTGCGCAGAGTGCCGAAGGTCTTGAGCAGACGGAATGAGAGATAAGGCCCGAGATAAATAACGATAACTCCGCAAAGGAGGTAAATCTGTCCTATGCGTACCTCATCAATACCGTTTTCTTTGGCAAAGAGCGGGAAGAAATATTCACGGTATGAAAGCGACATCATAAACGGCAGCAGAATAAGCAGGAAAAATCCGAGCACGCGCGGATTGAGCAAAAACTTTGTAAAACTGATGCTCTTTTCTTCCGCTTCTTCGCCGCTCTTTTCCGACGGGCGGATATCGGTTGATCTGATTGCCAGAAGCACGCCGCCTCCGACTATCACGGCGCCGATAATATATATCAGACGCCAGCCGCCCATTGAGAGCAGCACTGCGGAAAGACCGGCTCCTATGGTGAGACCCGATATTGTTCCGGCTGAAACGCCCGCGAAAGCTTCGGCAATTTTTTTGCTTGTACCGCCTGCGGAAGCCACCGTATTGCAACTGACATATACCGTTCCCATACCTGCGCCGATAAGCATCTTACCTGCGAGTATGCTCCAGTAGCCTCCTCCTCCGAGACAGCAGACGAAACCGGTAAGCTGGATTATCATACCTGCCGTAAGCGCCTTGCGTGATCCGTATTTTTCAGCCATACGGCCCGAGAAGAGTGAGAAAACAGCCATCATCAGAAGCTGGGCGGACATCGGGAGCGCGATTGCGACACCGTCGGGTACGGGCAGGCCGCCCTTATAGAGC
>JAFWRV010000322.1 GCA_017519685.1 Clostridia bacterium | reverse complement strand
TGCATGCCGTGATCCTTGGCGCCCATAATAATGCCCGCGGCATAAGCGATGAAAGTAAGAACGGTTACCATAATTCCCTGCCATGCGCAGTCAATGCCCATGCCGTTTGCGAATATACCGTCTTTGCTGTTACGGGGAGCGCGAAGCATAATGCCCTTTTCGCCTCTTTCCATTCCGAGGGCAAGCGCCGGGAAGCAGTCCGTAATCAGATTAATCCAGAGCAGGTGTACGGGCTCAAAGAGAACGAAGCCGAACAGACTTGATACAAAGATTGAAATAACTTCCGAAAGGTTTGAAGAAAGAAGGAACTGAATTGACGCGCGGATGTTGTCATAAATGCGTCTGCCTTCCTCAACCGCGGAAACGATAGTCGCGAAGTTGTCATCGGCAAGAACCATATCCGCGACATTTTTGGTAACGTCGGTGCCTGTGATACCCATTCCGACACCGATATCGGCGCTTTTAATAGAAGGCGCGTCATTTACGCCGTCGCCGGTCATCGCCGTTATCATACCCTGCTTCTTCCAGGCGTTGACGATTCTGACTTTGTGTTCGGGCTGAACTCTGGCGTAAACAGAGAATTCCCTGATTCTTTCATCAAGCTCCTCATCGCTGATTTTGTTGAGCTCGGAGCCGGTAATCGCCTGGCTCTCATCGGTTATTATTCCGAGAGATTTCGCGATGGCAACCGCTGTATCCTTATGGTCGCCGGTAATCATAACCGGTCTGATGCCCGCGGTACGGCATTCGTTAATCGCGCTTATAACTTCGGGACGGACCGGGTCAATCATACCGGTAAGTCCGAGATAGCAAAGGTCGTTTTCAAGCTCTTCCGCTTCATTTGAGGGCTGGGTCTGATGCTGTCTCATCGCAACGCAGAGAACGCGCAGAGCTTTATCTGCCATTTCCTTGTTCTGTGAAGCGATTGAAGCCGCGAGTTCTTCGGTCATCGGAACCTGCTGACCGTCAACCAGAGCGTATTTGCAGTGGGTAAGAACGACGTCGGGCGCGCCCTTTGTGTACTGAACAAAACCATCACCGGTCTTATGAACGGTTGACATCATCTTTCTGCCTGAGTCAAACGGCGCTTCACCGACTCTGGGAGTCGCTTTTTCAAGGTCGTATTTTTTAAGTCCGAGTTTGTCCGCGTATGCGACAAGAGCCGCCTCGGTGGGCTCACCCTTGATGTCGCCGTCTTCTTCAAGCTCGGCGTCGCAGCAGAGAGCCATAGCAGTGGCTATCAGCTTTTCATCGTCGCCTTTATATTCAACAACGGTCATCTTGTTCTGGGTAAGAGTACCGGTTTTATCGGAGCATATTATCTGTGTACAGCCGAGAGTTTCAACCGCTGTCAGCTTCCTGATAACGGCGTTGCGCTTACTCATTTTTGTTACGCCGATTGAAAGAACTATTGTAACAACCGCCGCGAGTCCTTCGGGTATCGCGGCAACCGCGAGTGAAACGGCAACCATAAAGAAGTTGAGAGTCGTTTCAAAGGTAACAGGCAGCCCGAGTATGAGATTACGGACTATATCAAATGCGAAAATGAATACGCAGATACCTATAACGATTATAGAAAGAATCTTTGAAAGCTGATTGAGTTTAATCTGAAGGGGAGTTTCCTCATCCTCGGCAAGAGTAAGAGCGGTTGCGATTTTACCGATTTCGGTATCCATTCCGGTAGCTACGACAACTGCTTTTCCGCGGCCGTAAACCACATTGGAACCCATGTAGCACATGTTGATTCTGTCACCGAGAGGCACATCGTCCGAGCCGGTGTTATCAAGGGTATCGGTTGTCTTATTAACGGGAACAGATTCTCCGGTGAGAGCCGCTTCCTCAATTTTGAGGGACGCGTTTTCGATTATACGGC
>JAFWRV010000033.1 GCA_017519685.1 Clostridia bacterium | reverse complement strand
GCAAATTCAATTTTGCATTATCATCGAACCCAATCCCCAGTTTTTCTCTATAATCAATCCACTTCAATTTTTATTTCTCCTTAAAAAACTCACAAATCTTACTGTGTGTTAATAACAATCTATCTGCATCCGACATCATATCCTCCAAATACAGATACTCAAAACGCTCATATCCAAAAGCTTTGTTGTTTTGCTTTCTGAATTCAGTTTCCATGAAACTGCGTTTATCTTTAAACGTCGGGTCGTTTGCATATATCTCACCTTTTGTTTCTACAATTATCGCTTTATGGATTTTTCCGTCTTTTCGCTTTATGATCAGAAAGTCAGGGGTATACAGACCGATATATCTCCATTTACCGCCGGTTTGTTTATAGCATTTAATCTTGAATTCGGTCATAGCGCGGTCGCCGTTGTAATAAACCTCCAAACCGAGTCTCTCAATCTCATCAAGTGACAATACCTCTTTTAAGAAAGTCTGCTCAAAGGTGCTGTCAGTCCTGTACGGAAGATAATGGAAAGAACGGTCTTTGTTTTTATGCGAAGCATATTGTGAGCGTATAGACTTTGCTGCGTCCATCATACCGGATTCCTCAAGCAGACGAATTGCTTCTTGTGCTTTGTGATCAGGTTTTAACTCGCCTTTATCATCTTTGATGATGTTTGCAACAGTATTCTGATCCGGATAATAGTTTGCAGGCGTTTCAGTATATATATCCGGTATAAAGTTTGCAATGTTCAGAAGTGCGGCTTCTTCCGGTACTAATTCCTCTTTTGTCTGAAAGTCAAACTTATCGCAGAAAGCTTTGCGGATATTAGATTCCACAGCGGCGCGGTCATACTTTGAGCTGTAACAGCGACAGCCGTCTTTTTCATACGTTATCTTCATGAATATCGCTTTAAGCTGCTCTTCATACAACGTCAAAGCTTTAACGTGCGGTGCGCCGAATCCGCCTTTCATAATTCCGTATATCCACGAATTGAACGAAGCGGGCTCCGTTCCGTATTCTGCATCATCAACATTTATATCCATTTTACTCTGATCCATTGAAAAATCGGTGGTTTTGACTACAGCACCTCCTTTTTGCGCAGAATCTGCGGATACGGTTATATCTTTCTCAGGATCTGCTTTTTCAACAGTTAAAGTATTATAGTTGATTTTAAGTTGATAAAAGTCAATTTTCGGCAGTCTCAAATATTCCGTGCGGTCATAGCGTTTGATAGGCGTTTTAGCGTTATCCGCGGACGAAAACTCTTTTATAGAAATATGGTGCTGCTGTTCAAGCTGCATATTCAGTTTTTCCGCGTTGCTTTCATTCAGATATATTAGCGCGGTTTCGACGTGCCCCTTTACGACCTGACGCAAGCAGCGGCAAGAGGTCTGAAGCACCATATTCGTCGGGCAATCTCCTTCTTGTGAAAGAATGATGCCGGTCAGACTGCGGCAATCCCAACCCTCCTTACCTATCTGAACAAGAAGTATAATGCGGGTTTTTGAGAACGGTTGATCCAGAATATCAAACTGCATTTGACTGTCCGCAGGTGCATGATATTGTTTATTTCCCTTGTGGAATTTCAGTATAACGTCTGTATCCAAGCCGTATTCTGTTAGAATACGTGATACCAAAGGGTAAACAACTTCTTCAAGCTTCTCAATCGTTCCGCAATAAATACCGAGTTTTGCACACAATTTCCCGTTATAAACGGTATCCTTATATGTGTTTAAAAATTCTCTGACGCCTTTTTCAATAATGAGACTGCTGTCGGCAATATCAGCAATCTTTACGACCGGTCTTTTTAAGAAGTTTCCGATACCGTCAATAAGCGGATAATAATATACTATATTTGTTATCTCGCTTGTGCCTACAGATAAAGAATCCGTGACTTTCACACGCTCTGCTTTTTCAAGATACGGAGTACCTGAAAAGCCGATAACAGAGTTGATAGTGCTGTTCTCAGCCCACTTTGTAACAACGGCCCTGAGTTTAATATCATCACTGACGGCGTGATGAACTTCATCGATAAATATTGATAACGACGGAAGTTTGCCGATTATATTACGGAGTTCATTTGCCTGCTTGTCTTTAATATCATCACTTTCTTCATACATCTGAACTTGTCCGTTTTTCTCCTGAATCCTGTCAAGAATGACCTTCTCGGCGTTTGTAACGGCTATAAGTCCGAACAGTTCCGATAATGGTTGATGATTTGATATTTTCTGAACGTTCGGATTTTTTGTTTTATTCGATTTGTTTGCGGTTTTGCTTTGATCCAGAACTTCAAACAATATCATGCGTTTTATTCTTGTTGCCGCAGGCTCGGGTATTACCCAGGACGGATCAAAGTTCTGTATGGTTTTTAAGCTTGGTATAACGGAAGATTTTAAACCAGATGGTGCAAATATAATGAAATTATGTGCAAAAGCGGGGTTTGACGGTTCATTGGATGCAAAATACAAATCAAGATATATAAATGCCGCCATTAGGTAGGTTTTTCCAGTGCCCATTGGAAGACTGAATAAATAATCTGTGTATGATAATCCGTAAAAGGCATTGTGAAAGAACTGTTTGCAGTCAACACTATCCGGGGATTTTTTGATTTGGGCTGCGAGCTTTTCGGAGACCTGTTCACCATTGTCGTTTTTCAAGCACGCATATTCATACAAAGCTGCGGCGTCAACATTATTTTTCAGATAATCGCGGACAGAAGTGGATAATTCAACGTTATCCAAATCAAGAGTATTAAAATACCCTCTCCTGAAAAGAAATTCAAGAGGTCTGCAGTCGCATTTAATTTTCAGAAACAGATATATTTTGATCGCTTCAATCTGGGCATCGCGCATCTGTCCTGTCTTTTCTATATATTCGATCAAATCCTTAACAGTGCACTGATCGGATTTATACCACTCATTGCACTTATTCTCTATCATTCTATAGAACATATTACTCCCCTTATGTTTTAAAGAGTATTAGTCAAATATAAATACCGCAATAAAACCGATTGTACCTGTTATTTCGTCTAATTATGCAATTTTATTATAACACATTTCGGCAAGAAAATCAACTATTTTATATTAGATTTTACTGCAATAAGTTATTATATTTACATTATTAATAACACAATCTTCTGGATTCTTTTATACGCAAAAAAGGAGTCGGTTAAGACTCCTCCGAAAACGGATATCATTTTTTGTGACTTTATGTATACTATAAAATATTATTCTTTTTTATCTTTTTCCTCAGGGACAAGACTTGTTGTTATGTCTACATCATTTCCATATGCTTTATTTCCGAAGGCAGAT
>JAFWRV010000032.1 GCA_017519685.1 Clostridia bacterium | reverse complement strand
CCTGAAACTGCGACTGAAGACTCTCTCCGATATATTTATCCGGATCGAATTCATCTTCCCCGCAGGATGTCAGAAAGAATAACGCCGTTATCAGGCACAGCATTAAACTGATGATTTTTTTCATAGACTCACCTCCGTTTTATTTTACCTCATTATTTCATTTTAGTCAATAAAAATAATATGTATGAAGAGTATTACAATTTTTATTTTATAAATATTAAATCATTGACAAAAGCATAACGTGGTGATAAAATATTAGAACAATGCTATGACGAAAACAAGTAGGCTGTTGCGGCTTTTTCAGAGAGCTTCCGGGCGGTGCGAGGAAGTAAAAGCGGATAACCGAATACCTTTCCGAGCTGCATTCCGAAAGCGAAAGCAAGTAGGCGGTGCCGGGTACGCCCGTTACAGCGCAGGAGCGTAAGCTCCCAGAGGCCGCAGATGCGGTAAATTGAGGTGGTACCACGGGTAATACTCGTCCTCAGAGCAAACACAGCTCCGGGGGCGTTTTTGTTTCCCCGGGTAAGGAGGAAAATTTATGTTGATCACCGAACTGCTTGAAAAGAACGCGCGTCTTTATAAAAACGAAGTAGCGTTAGTCGAGCTGAATCCGTCGGACGAAAGAGACAAGGCGTCAACCTGGCGCGAGGCGTCTCTGATTGAGGTCGCAAGACCCAATTCTCCCTATCGCAGAGAGATGACATGGTTTGAATTTGACATCAGGGCAAACCGTTTTGCAAATCTTCTTCTCAGCAGAGGAACAAAGAGAGGAACCAAGGTAGGCATTCTTCTTATGAACTGTCTTGAATGGCTTCCCATTTATTTCGGAATTCTCAAGGCCGGCTGCATTGCCGTTCCGCTCAATTTCCGCTATGCCGCGGATGAGATTCAATACTGCGTTGACCTTGCCGATGTTGAAATACTCGTTTTCGGAGAAGAATTCATTTCCAGAATAGACGAAATTCACGATAATATGAATCCGGTCAAAACCCTGTTCTTCGTCGGCCCCAACGCGCCGTCATACTCTGAGGACTGCTGGGACAGAATGGCTTACTGCTCATCCCTTGCTCCTCCGGTATCAGTCAGCGAAACCGACCACGCCGCCATTTATTTTTCAAGCGGAACAACCGGATTCCCCAAAGCGATTCTTCACAATCACAAGGCGCTTTACTGCTCCTGCCTTACAGAGCAGAATCATCACGGTCAGACTCACGATGATGTCTTCCTCTGCATTCCCCCGCTCTATCACACGGGCGCGAAAATGCACTGGTTCGGTTCCCTTATTTCGGGAAGCAAGGCAGTTCTTCTCAGAGGCGTAAAACCCGAATGGATTTTAAGAGCCGTAACGGAAGAAAAATGCACGATAGTCTGGCTTCTTGTTCCCTGGGCGCAGGATATTCTCGACGAAATAGAATCGGGAAAAATCAATCTTTCTCACTATCTCACCGATCAGTGGCGGCTTATGCATATCGGAGCGCAGCCCGTTCCGCCCTCACTTATCAAACGCTGGCTCAAATATTTTCCGAATCATCAGTATGACACAAACTACGGTCTGAGCGAATCAATCGGCCCCGGCTGTGTTCATCTCGGCGTTGAAAACATAAACAAAGTCGGCGCTATCGGAATTCCCGGTTATCTGTGGGAAGCGAAAATCGTTGACGAAAACGGCGAGCCGGTTAAGAGAGGCGATGTCGGCGAGCTCTGCGTAAAGGGCCCCGGCGTTATGCTCTGCTATTATAAAAATCCGGAGGCAACAGCCGAAATTCTTAAAGACGGCTGGCTTTACACAGGCGATATGGCGATGCAGGATGAAGACGGTTTCATCTTCCTCGTTGACCGTAAAAAAGACGTTATTATTTCCGGCGGAGAAAATCTTTATCCCGTTCAGATAGAAGATTTCCTGCGCAGGTTTGATAAAATCAAGGATGTTGCCGTCATCGGTCTCCCGGACCCCAGACTCGGAGAAATAGCCGCGGCAATCATCGAGCTCAAGGAAGGCGTTCAGTGTACGGAAGAAGAAATAAATATTTTCTGCACCGACCTTCCGAGATACAAGAGACCGCGTAAAATAATCTTTGCCGACGTTCCGCGCAATCCGACCGGTAAGATTGAAAAGCCGGTACTGCGTGAAAGATACTGCCACGGCAGACTTGTCGAGGCGCAAATCAATAGTTAAGGAAGTATTATTATGAAAAAACTTATGCTGGGAAACGAAGCATTCGCGAGAGGCCTCTATGAGGCGGGATGCGCGTTCGTTTCGTCATATCCGGGTACACCCAGTACCGAAATAACAGAGTGTGCCGCCAAATATCAGGAAATATACGCGGAATGGGCTCCCAATGAGAAGGTAGCAATGGAAGGCGCGTTCGGCGCGTCGTTTGCCGGAAAGCGCAGCTTCTGCGGAATGAAGCACGTCGGTCTGAATGTTGCCGCCGACCCTCTTTTCACCATCTCCTACACAGGTGTTAACGCGGGAATGATTATCGCGGTCGCGGACGACCCCGGTATGCATTCGTCACAGAATGAGCAGGACTCAAGACATTACGCGATAGCGGCAAAGCTCCCGATGCTTGAGCCGTCGGATTCCGCCGAAGCTCTTGAATTCGCGAAGCTCGGCTATGAACTCTCCGAAAAATACGACACTCCCGTCATAATTAAAATGTGCACGAGAGTTGCCCACTCCCAGAGCATAGTCGAAACCTCCGACAGAGTTGAGGCCGAAGCGGTTCCATATGAAAAGAAACCCGAAAAATACATAATGATGCCCGGCTACGCTAAGAAAAGACATCCGCTGGTTGAGGAGCGTACAAAGGCGCTCACCGAATTTGCCGAAACATCTCCGGTCAACAGAATCGAGGAAGGCAGCGACAAATCAATCGGATTTATAACCTCATCGACCTCATATCAGTATGTCAAAGAAGTCTGCGGCGACAGATATCCCGTTCTGAAGCTCGGAATGGTAAATCCCCTTCCCGTCAAGAAAATAAAGGATTTTGCCGCAGGCGTTGACCGTCTTATCATAGTTGAGGAGCTTGACGACATTTTTGAAACCCACTGCAAAAAGCTCGGTCTCAAATGCGAAGGCAAAGAGCTTTTCGGCTGCATAGGCGAGTTCAGTCAGAATCACATTGCGGAAAAACTCGGCATTGAAACAGGCGCGGTCAAAACGCTTGACGAGCAGATTCCCGGCCGTCCTCCCGTTATGTGCGCGGGATGCCCCCACAGAGGACTGTTCTAT
>JAFWRV010000321.1 GCA_017519685.1 Clostridia bacterium | reverse complement strand
GGTGCCGACATCGGTACTGTCATCGCACACCGGAAACATCAGCGGATATACCTTCCGCGACCTGACGGATGATCTGATTCCCTATATCAATCATTGGAAAAAAATCGGAATACATCCCGACGCAATCTATTCCGGCTATCTCGGCTCCGAAAAGCAGGTCGATGCCGTTGAAACCATAATTGACGAGTTTGCCGACAGTAATACCCATATAATTATCGACCCCGCGATGGCCGACAGCGGCAGACTTTATTCGGGCTTCAACAGTTCTTTCATTAAAGAAATGGCCCGTCTTTGCAAAAGAGCGGATGTAATAACTCCGAATCTTACCGAAGCCGCATTTCTGACCGGAGCGGAATACAGACACGATTACGACACGGGATATATCAATTCCCTTATCGAAGCCCTTTCTGATTTCACGGGCAGATATATTGTCCTGACCGGAGTGTCCGACCGTAAGGGTGAAACCGGCTGCGCTGTTTCGGATAAAAAGACCGGAGAAATAAAATTCTTCTCCTCCCCCGAATGCCCCGGCACTTACTACGGCACAGGCGATATTTTCGCTTCCGTGCTGTCCGCCTGTATAACAGCGGGCAAGGACTGTTTCACTTCGGCTCAGAATGCTCTTGAGTTCACTTACAAATCAATTCACGAAACTTATCTGAACGGCACCGACACACGGCTCGGCGTTGCGTTTGAAAAGTTTCTTCCCGAAATAATTACTTACGTGAAAGGCTGATATTATGAGTTACGCCGATGAAGTCTTTATAAACACCTGTAAAGATATACTCACTAACGGTATATGGGATACAGACAGGGAAGTGCGCCCGAGATGGGACGACGGCTCCCCCGCCCATACGATAAAAAAATTCTGCGTTGTCAACAGATATGACCTCAGTAAGGAATTTCCGATGCTGACACTCAGAAAAACATTTCTTAAAAGCGCGGTTGACGAGCTTTTATGGATATGGCAAAAAAAATCCAACAACATTCACGACCTCGGAAGTCATGTCTGGGATTCATGGGCGGATGAAAACGGCTCCATCGGAAAAGCGTACGGCTATCAGCTCGGTGTCAAACATCACTACCCCGAGGGAGATATGGACCAGGTTGACAAGGTTATTTACGACCTGAAGCACAACCCCGCTTCAAGACGGATTATGACAAATATCTATGTCCATCAGGATTTAAGCGAAATGGCTCTTTATCCCTGCGCGTACAGCATGACTTTCAATGTCACGGGAAATAAGCTCAATTCCATTCTCAATCAGCGTTCGCAGGATATGCTCGCGGCAAACATCTGGAATGTTGCCCAGTATTCTGCGCTGACCTGTATGATAGCGCAGGTGACCGGATTTGAGCCGGGAGAGTTCGTTCACGTTATCGCCGATGCCCACATATATGACAGGCATGTGCCGATAATTGAGGAGCTCATTACAAAAAAACCGTTTGACGCTCCTACGGTAACGCTTGACAAATCGGTTGACGATTTCTACAAATTCACAAAAGACAGTTTCAAAATAGAAAACTATCAATTCCACGAATTCACGGCAAAAATTCCCGTTGCCGTCTGAGCAGGTGACACAATGAAAGAAATAGTCTGTGTTGACAATAACTGGGGTATCGGCTGCGCTAACCGGCTGCTCTATCACATACCCGCGGATATGAAATATTTCAAGGAAAAAACAATCGGCAATGTCGTTGTTATGGGTCTTGCCACTTTGCTTTCTTTCCCCGGAGGCGAGCCGCTGAAAGACAGGGTAAACATTGTCCTTTGCGACGATGAGAATTTCAGAAAAGACAATGTTATTCTTGTTTCTTCCCTTGATGAGCTTTTTGATGAACTGAAAAAATACGACAGCGACTCGGTCTATGTTATCGGCGGAGCGTCTGTTTACGCGCAGTTACTCCCATTCTGCGATACGGCTTATGTCACGAAAGTCGATGCGGAGAAACCTGCGGACAAATATTTCACAAATCTTGACGAAACCGAAAACTGGATTGAGACGGAACGTTCGGACGAAATGGAATATAACGGACTCAGATATGTATTTACCGAATATAAAAATACCGCTTTGACCGGAGGGACGGAAAATGAAGGATAATAAAGTAGGTTATGCCGTTGTCGGACTCGGTGTCGGCAAAAATCACGCAAAAGCCGCTTTCAACAGCAAAAACGCCGATCTTGTCGCGGTCTGCGATCTCATTCCGGAAAAACTTGAACAGGCGGAAAAGGACTATCCGGGAGTAATCACTTATACCGATTTTTCCGAAATGCTGAAAAATCCGGATATCGACTGCGTCAGCATCTGTGTACCGAGCGGACTTCACGCCGAGCTTGCCTGCGAGGCGCTTTACGCGGGCAAAAACGTTCTCGTTGAAAAGCCCGTTGATATAACGGTGGAAAATGCGCTCAGAATCGAAAAGGCGCGTCTTGAAACGGGACTCAAAGCCGGAGTTGTCCATCAGAACAGATACAATCCCGATATGCCTCTAATGCACGACGCCGTTGTAAGCGGAAGAATCGGAAAAGTGCTTTTCGGAGATTTTGCAGTTAAATGGTACAGAGACCAGGCATATTACGATAACGGCGGCTGGAGAGGCACCTGGGCGATGGACGGCGGCGGTTCCCTGATGAATCAGGCGGTACACACCGTTGACCTTATGCAGTGGCTTATGAACAGCGAGGTCGAAAGCGTAACTTCGCAGTATGCTGTTTACAACCATAAAATCGAAACCGAGGATTTCACGGCTTCGCTTATCAAATTCCGTTCGGGAGCTGTCGCGACATTTATCAGCACAACCTGCGCCTTTCCCGGACTCAGCACCGATATCAGGGTTTACGGCACTAACGGCTCAATGGAAGCGAACCAGGATAAACTGAAGCTCTGGAAATTCAAAGACGCCGACGAAAAAGAAGAGGAAGAAATGCTGGCAAAATACACGGGCAACGCGGCTGCCGCCGCTCTTGACCCGACGCTGTGTCTCGGACATAACTATGTGGTTGAAGATATGATTTCCGCAGTTCTTGAAGACAGGGACCCCGGAATACTTCCAATGGAAGCAATAAAGAGCGTGAGAATAGTAAACGCGGTTTATGAATCGGCAAGAACCGGTAAAACAATATATTTTGATCAGGATCTGAAAGCATTATGAGTAATATCTGGCATGATATAAGCCCCAAAAGAATAACTCCCGACGATTTCATAGCTGTTATTGAAATCCCGAGAGGAAGCAGAAAGAAATATGAACTTGATAAAGAAACCGGTCATATGATACTTGACAGAGTTCTTTATACATCAACCCATTATCCCGCGAACTACGGATTCATTCCGAGAACCTACGGCGACGATAACGACCCTCTCGATGTTATGGTCATCTGCAGTGAGCCGATTGACTCGGGTACTCTCGTACAGTGTTATCCGATAGGCGTTATGATAATGAAGGACAGCGGTAAGATGGACGAAAAGATTATCGCCATCCCGTTCAAAGACCCGAATTATAATATGTATCTTGATATCAGTCAGTTACCCGACCACCTTTTTGAGGAGATGAAGCATTTCTTCTCTGTTTACAAAACGCTTGAAGGGAAAGAGACTGTTGTCGATGAAGTTCAGAACAGAGAATCGGCAATCAAAATCATCAGCAATGCAATTGATAATTATATAAATAAATTCTGTAAATAGGAGATGTGATTTCGTATGGCCATTTACTGCAAGGAGCCCTCAAGAACATTCAGCGAGTATCTTCTTATCCCGGGTTATACCTCAAAGGAGTGCATACCCGCTAATGTTTCACTGAAAACTCCGCTTGTCAAATTCAGAAAAGGAGAGGAAGAATGCCCGATTTCAATGAACATTCCTCTCACATCAGCAATAATGCAATCCGTATCAAACGATACACTTGCCATCGCTCTTGCGAAAGAAGGCGGCATATCCTTTATCTACGGCTCGCAGAGCATTGAGGATGAGGCGGCGATGGTCGCCAGAGTCAAAGGATACAAAGCCGGTTTTGTTATCAGCGATTCAAACCTCAGACCCGACGATACGCTCGAAATGGTTCTTGAGCTTTTT
>JAFWRV010000320.1 GCA_017519685.1 Clostridia bacterium | reverse complement strand
TAACATTATCAAAAAGCGGGAAATTGATGGTGTAATCGTGTGTTTTTTTATCTGTTTCGAGTATTGCGGAAAAGCCGTTTTTTGTATTTGTTTTAGGAAGAAAAGTTCCCATATAATTATTATCGGCATAAAGGTCAAACCCCGCGCTTCCGGTAAGCGCAAAATGCTGCATCCGGGTGATTTCACGCATTTTTGCTCTCAAAACGATTCTGTCTGCGTTTGTTCTGAAACGCAGGCGCCCGCCCGCGGTGTGCAGGTTAAGACCTTTAACGCCGTCGTTTGCCGCAGCGGCAACATCATACGGCAGACGGTAGTAGCCCGCTTCGTCACGCAGAAGTCCGTGAACGGTAAACGGGGGCTGAGACACGTCAAAGAATACGGTCTGTTCGTTATCCGCTGCGGTTGCAATATATTTTTTTTCGTGATTGTTTTCTCTGTCCATATAGTTAACCTTCAATTCACATTACATTAAGTTTAAAAGCAATTAATACGAATTATCAAAGCGCGTCACGGGGACAGTTTTTAACGCATTCCATGCATAAAATACATTCGGTTCCGTTTGCTCTCTTTCTTGAATTGTCCGTCATATCAACATTCATCGGGCATACGCTTTTGCATTTTCCGCAGTTGACGCATTTATCCTTATCGCATTTTATGCGGATAAGCGAAAAGTAACTCATCGGCTTAAGGAAAACGGTTACCGGACATATATATTTGCAGAATGCCCGGTTGTCCTTGAAAATGAAAGCAAGCGCTATGCCGGTTACGTAATAAACAATGTTGCCTGCAATAAACGCCCAAAACATAATGCGCTCGATATTGCCGGCTTTGGCAAGGAAAAGGGCGGAAACAAAAATAACAGACACGGCGAATGTGATATATCTGATCCAACCGAGTTTCTTCCGGGGCTGCGAAGGAGTCTTATACGGCAGAAAATCGAGAATCATTGCCGTCCAGCAGGCATATCCGCACCATCCGCGGCCGAAAATCAGCGGACCGAATATTTTTGCGACGGCATAATGGATTGTCGCGGCTTCAAAAACACCGGTGAACAGATAATACCAGAATCCTTCTATCTGCATATTTTCTCCGCAGATTAAGCCAAGGTAAACCAGCATATATGTGCCGACAAGAAGCTGAACAATCCTCCTTGCATGTTTGTGCTTTTTTATAAACAGGAAAATGCCGAGAGATACAGACAGCCCGATATAACTGAAATTGAAAAAATAGAATATATTGTGCTTTGTCAGCCACAGCGTCACGGCAACCGCTTCAAAGATTGCGAGTATGATGAGCGGCTTGAAATATTGTTTGATTTGTCCCATGATTCCTCCGAAAATCCGATGCCTTTCTTATTTGGATTTTTTCGGCTTCTTTTCCGGAAGCTCCGTAAACATACCGTCCAGAAGCTCCGAAACAAGCGCCGTATCTTCAAATCTGTCAAATACGCGCATCAGCGTCTTTGATTCCTCATAAGGGTAACGAAGTTCGGAATCCTCAAGCAGCCTGTCCGATGTCGGAGTTCTCTTCAAAAACAGTTCATTGCCGCAAATGTCACCTATCAGTTTACCGTTGAAATATACAAGATATCCGCCCATCATGGGTCTTATGACAATATCGCCTGCCGCGGAAAAACACTCGCTGACATATTCGTTGAATTCATTCATTGTGATTACTCCCTTTAAATTCCGGTTATTATTTCAGCACGGTATTATTTCTTCTTTTTAAGCGTCGCCGATGCCGCGAAATGAAGAACGGTGAAGTTTTCCGGCGCGTTCATTTGCAGAAATTTTTTGTGCTCTTTTTCCCACCCGGTTATTTCGGCGGGTGGAAGTGACGCGCCGATTCCTCTGCAGGTCTTCATCCTTCCGTTCCAGCTTTCTCTTGTAAACGGTACATTAATGTCATACTCCTCGTGATCTGTCAGCTCAAAATAATCATAAGCGATATCAGGAATGTGAACGGGTTTTCTTGTTTCACCGGCTCCCGTCCATTCGGGATTGTATTTCAGTACCAGCTTTTCGCTTTCACCTGCAATCTCATCTTCATAGGGCAGCCATTCCATAATTAACAGCAGAAGTATGCCGTCATCCTTGAGAATATCCGCGATCCGCGGTATAACCGTTTTGCTGTCAAAATACCAGAAGCACTGACAGGCGGTAACAATATCAAAACTTTCAGGCGGAAAGTCAATGTCTTCCGCCGCTTTTACCTGAAATGAGATATTCATTCCTTCGGCTTCTGAGAGCCTTTTTGCCTGTTCTATCTGCTCAGCTGAAATATCAATTCCGGTCCATTCGGCGCCGTAATGATACATGTTTCTCGGAAGAACTCCGGTACCGGTGCCGATGTCCAAAACTTTCTGACCGTTCACACACAGACCCTTTTCTGCGATTTTACGGTAGAATATTTCAGGATAGATATCTCTGTATCTGGCGTAATCCGATGAGGTTCTGCCGAAATCAAACGGCCTGCCTGCGTCAATGTTGCTGCTCATCTGTCTGCCTCCCGGGGGTTATTGATGTTATTATATCATAACATAATTAAAAATAAAACATTTATTGAACAAATTCCGTTAAATGAAAAACGATAGGGTACTTCTTTCGGAATAAGCAAAACATCGCGGGTACCGGTAAAACAAATAATAAACAGGTGCGTCGCGCCGCAGGAAAAATATGATAATATGTCAAAATAATATTGTATTTAATTGTATCTGTATGTTACAATATAAAAGTAAATATTTCTTAATCTTTTAACGGAGGAAGATTTATGAACATTTCAAAGAAGCTTTTATCGGTTCTGCTCTGCCTGACTATGGTTTTCGGGATTTTTGCCGTTAACGCGTATGCAATGCAGATTTTTGTCAAGACTCTGACCGGCAAAACCGTCACGCTTGAGGTTGAGCCGAGTGACTCGATTGATGCCGTCAAGGCAAAAATACAGGATAAAGAAGGTGTTCCGCCCGATCAGCAGAGACTGATTTTTGCGGGCAAACAGCTTGAGGACGGCCACACTCTCGCGGATTACAATATTCAGAAAGAGAGTACCCTGCACCTTGTGCTCAGGCTCAGGGGCGGACTTGCCGGCTCAGGCGCGCAGGAAGATCCCTATCAGATTTCAACCTATTCGGAGCTTAAGGAATTCGCTGCGATAGTCAACGGCACACATGCTGATTTAGCTCAGAATTCGGCCGCCTGCGCGAAACTGATGAATGATATCGACGCCTCCGCTTCGGCTGAGACGAATGACTGGACACCCATCGGTAACTCTGACAATCCATACACCGGCACATTTGACGGCGGCGGTCATATAATAACCGGCCTGACATTCAATAATCCTTCCGCAGATAATGTCGGCCTTTTCGGCTGTGTCGGCGGAGGCGGCATTGTTCAAAATGTCCGGATTGAAGGCGGAAGCATAACAGGACAAAATAATGTCGGCGGCGTGTTAGGAGTGAACGATAGAGGCACAGTCACAAACTGCTATAACACGGGCGATGTTACCGGCAGAGGTTATGTCGGCGGCGTGTTAGGAACGAACGATAGCGGCACAGTCACAAACTGCTATAACACGGGCAGTGTTACCACACCGGGAACCAACGTTCTTGTCGGCGGCGTGGTAGGATATAATAATAACGGCGGCACAATTACAAACTGCTATAATACCGGCAGTGTTACTGCAACAGAAGACAATGCTTTTGTCGGCGGCGTGGTAGGATTTAATAGCAGCACGATTTCAAACTGCTATAACACGGGCAGTGTTACCGGCAACGCTTATGTCGGCGGCGTGGCCGGTAATAATAGCGGCACAATCAGATACTGCTATTATGACAAATCTGTTTGCGGAGAAATCGGCGCGGTTAACGGCGCAGATGACAATACAAACAATGTCAGAGGCCTCACCACGGCGCAGATGACCGCAGGCACATACACCGCAGGCGCATACACCGAAGGCACAGTTACAAATATGCCCGGTTTTTCATCGGAATATTGGATTTTAAAAACGTCTGATGAATTCTATTCATACTATCCGCACCTCAATGGCTTCAATCTTGATAAAAACGGTAATCGGATTTTGGCGGAAGACATCCGAATGACCGACTGGCCCGCGCGTCTGCTGAAAGAAGATGCGCGTGAGATTTCGGATTATGATGAGCTCAAGGCATTCGCGCAGGAGGTAAACAACAATAACACAAATCTCAAAGGTGTGCTTTTGAAGGATATCGACGCCTCCGCTTCGGCTCAGGCGAACGACTGGACTCCCATCGGTTACTATAATCAACACTATAATAAACAATACACCGGAACATTCGACGGCCTCGGCCATAAAATAACCGGGCTGACTTTCAACAACCCGCAGCAGAGTTACGCCGGCCTTTTCGGCTATGTAGGGGCTATAACAAGTGGCGGTGTAACCGTCAAAGGCACAGTAAAAAATGTGTGTCTTGAAGGCGGAAGCATAACAGGACAAAATTTTGCCGGCGGCGTGGCAGGAAGTAATGATGGCACGGTAGAAAGCTGCTATAACACGGGCGCTGTTTCCGGCAATGATAATGTCGGCGGCGTGGCCGGAGATAATCGCGGCACAATCTCAAACTGCTATAACACGGGCGCTGTTTCGAGCACAGGAGACGATGCTAATGTCGGCGGCGTGGTCGGATGTAATACTATATTTAATAATTATATTTGCACAGTCACAAACTGTTATAATACAGGCAGTGTTACCGCAACAGGATACGGTGCTAAAGTCGGCGGCGTGGACGGATATAATCGCGGTATAATCACAAACTGCTATAACACCGGCGATGTTTCCGGAAGCGAATATGTCGGCGGCGTGGCCGGAGATAATCGCGACACAGTCACATACTGCTATTATGACAAATCTGTATGCGGAGAAATCGGCGCGGTTAACGGCGCAGATGACGATACAAACAATGTCACAGGCCTCACCACGGCGCAGATGACCGGCGCAAACGCGCTCGAAAATATGGCCTTTTCCTACGGACCCGGCGAAGAAAACACCTGGCTTACAAAGGCCGACGAAGCCGGAGACGGCGGCAAATACTATTGGTTCTATCCGCATCTCAAAGGATTCAATTTTAATGATGACCTGACGCAGATGACGGGGGATGAAATTGAAGCCGCCGACTGGCCCGCGAAGGTTGAGGTTTCGGTAATATGGAGCGGTGAGGATTCATACACATATAACGGAACTGAGCAGGCGCCGTCAGTTACAAGCGTCACAATCGGCGGCAAAACTCTTGAAGCCGGCGCTGATAAAGATTATTTTGTAAGTTATATGATAAAAACAGACGGTGGCTGGGCAGATGCATCCGAACCTGTCAACGCTGGCGAATATAAAGCGGCAGTAACTTTCACAGATACAGGTTATCTCAAAGGACAACCTCCCATAGAAAAAGCGTTTAGTATCGAGCCGAAGGCTGTTGCCGTAACTGCCTGCGGACCGGACGGGCCGACAAAGGCATATAACGGGCAGGAGCAGGTCCATACGGACTTTGTAATCTGGATATACGACCGTGAAGAAACCGGTCTTGACGACTCAAAGCTCAGATATACGGGCAACACCACCGTGACAGGAACAGACGCGGGAAGACACAGTGTCGATCTTTCGGCGGAATATTGCTTCTGTGATGACAGCAACTACGATGTTACCTTTACTGCCGAAGGTGATTTCGACTTTGATATTGCCCAATCCGTGCTGACTATTACTGCGGACGACCTGGAAACCAACTACGGCGAAGACCTTGCCGGGCTGACATACAAAATCGAGACCCGGTTCGGCAGCTATTACAACATAGATGATCTCGGCATCACTCTTAGAACAGACGCCGATAAGAACAAAGCGGGAACATATGATATTACGGTAACAGTTCCCGATAACCCGAATTATCTGATAACCACGCAAAAAGGCACATATACC
>JAFWRV010000319.1 GCA_017519685.1 Clostridia bacterium | reverse complement strand
GAATACCCGAGCTCGGCCGTGATATTTTTGAAACGCTTCAATACGCAATCAGAAGCAGCAATCAGTTCAAGCAGGATAAATATATGGGACTTTACGGTCTGCCTCTGCTTTCGCTCGGCTATAAAATTATGCCGCACGCCGCAAGTGAGGAAATAATTAAAATCGGCTATTCCAATCCCCTGCTCGCCATGAGCAATATCGGAATACTTGATGTTAAAAAGCTTTCCCTCGAAGGCCATGAACCGATCAACGGATTTATGAGCGGCGCTGTTAAATACAAACCGTATGTACTGCTTTCCGCGACATCCATGCGTGATGAAATCACTCTTTCGATTTGCTGCCGCGGAAACGACGAAGACAAAGCCATAATCAATAAATTCTTTGACCTTATGGAAAAGAACATTGATGTTTTAATCGGAGTTTCAGAACAATAATTTTTTGCAACTGCAAGTCTTATCGGCTTGCAGTTTTCTTTTATGTAAAATTATATAAATTGAACAACTGAAATTTGTATAAACTGTTAATAGATTTTTACATAATATTCTAATATAATATATATGAAAAAATATGTTATGAAAAGAGGAATCATAATGTCAAAGAAAATCATCGCAATTATCATTTCGGTTCTTATGACAGTATCCATCATCCCCTTTGCCGCGTTCGCTGAAGAAGGCGAAGTAGGTGTTGTATCCGCCGCGACAAGAGCCGAAGCGTGGAGCGTAAACTACGCCCTCGTTATTGAGAGACTTCTTGATGACCATCGCGCTCCCCACTGGGAATATGTCAACCAGAACAGCAAAAACATCACCAACACGATGAATGCTTACACTGCTTTTGCTCTTTATGACAACGCATGGCAGAACGGATTTGACAAGAGCGTATCCATTGACACAGCCGAGAAGGTTCTTGTTTCCCTTATCGAGAGAGTCGATACCGGTATCGGCGATTCCAAATTTGAGGAGATCTACAAAGTTCTCCAGACCGCTTCCGACATGAACGATCTTCTTCAGAAGGTTAACGGATTTATCAAGATTTCCGATACTCTTACTTCCGAAGAATGGACAAAGGCATTCAAATACATCAACAACGCTATCAAGCTTTACAAAATGTATGACAGCGCAAGAGACGATGTTATTGAAATGTATGCGCGTCTTCTTTCGGTTCAGGCGGCAAACGATCTTTATCTTGATTACCTTCAGTTCATCGTTGATAATTGCTCATACGGCGTAATCTGCACCGCTGCTGCAAATCTTATTGATGATATCAACAGAAGTATTGAAGACCTTGTTGAAGACGAACTTGCGAAGCTCGCTCTTGCCACAGGCACCAAGGCAATCCAGTACGGTATTTCACTTGCGATGAACACCAACGCTTACACAGCGGTTGCTCTTAAAGTTTATGAAGTCGGAACAAGCGTTGCCGATGTTCTCTGGAACACCAGCGATCAGTATGTTCTTATGGACGAACTTTACACAACATATTATGCTGAAGAGATGGCAACAGACTGGACCATCATCGCAAAAGACAGCGGTAACAGCGACTGGTATGAATTCGCAGTTAACACCATCCTTTCACTCAGAGAAGTCGGCTGCGAAACTCTTTACAACCTCAAGACCGCTCAGAATGAAGGTCTCATCGGAAAGATCAGCAATCAGATTAACTACAATATCGGATTTGAATATGTCTGTGAGCTCGCGTTCCTTGAGCTTGCGAGAAACGTTCTCTTCGATATCGATCTGAGCAAATATCTCCCGGTTAATTCAATAGTAACAATCAGCTCAAACGCTTATGTTCATACTTCAGATGTCAGCCTGTTCAATCAGCAGGGTATCTTTGAAGGCGCAAACGGATTCTATTCTGTTTACTTCAATGACAGCACTGAGCAGTATGTTAAGACCATCTTCCTTTCAAACGATGATGATATCAACATCCGTTTCGGCAGCGATGTATTCGCAACCATGATTATTGAGAAGAACTCCAACTACGGCATCGTTGATTATTCATTCACCAATGAAACCATCACTCTTGACAGAGAAGTTACCTTCAACACCGCTGACACAACCTATTCACTTATCGTAAACGGTGTAGCTGAAACCAAGGCGATGAATGATGAATTCGTATATCCTCCCTACAATGAGGTTACAGCATCAAGCGTTGCCCAGGCAACAGGTACCGTTATTGCCAGCGAAACCAGAGCAAAGGTTATTGAAATCAGAGATCTCCTTGATCAGATTTTCGCTACAATCAAGAATTTCTTCAAAACTCTTTTCACACGCAACAAAGACTGATTGATTCCTTAAAAAGTTCAGCCCGTACCTCGGTACGGGCTGTTTTGTTATCTTATCTGAAATACTGCTTTGACAGAAATCTTGCTTATTTTTTGAAAGTATCTTTTAAATCCTTTCTGATAAAATCACCTATCGCCTTACCGGCGACTCTTGTGATTGTGCCTGCCGCAGCGGCTCCGGCAGCGGAACCGGCGATTGTTTTAATCAAATCAAATACATCGTCGCGGTCCTTTTCTTCTTTGAGTTCTCTTGCGCGCTTCTCGGCTTTTTCTTCCGCTTCAATTTTCTCAAGTCTTTCCCTTGTTTCTTCTGTGGCGAATTCGCCGTCGCTGTTCGCGCGTACGAAG
>JAFWRV010000318.1 GCA_017519685.1 Clostridia bacterium | reverse complement strand
TTCCAGTCTTTCATCCATACCGCCGAGATAGGCAAAGCCGGGAAGAAATCCCAGCATATAGATAAGATACGGCTTTGAGGTGTGAAGCGATATTATCTCTTCACGGGAAAGCCCGGTATGAGAGATAACATTTCCCATATCGGGAGAATACTTTTCATCATAGCAAACGGGGATGTTGAAAACTCTCGCCTGCTTTGACGCTCCGACAGCCATTGAGTCAATCATCGACGAAAGCTTCTCTTTAAGCTCAGCAGACGAAATCACGGTGCAATCATAAAGGACGGTAAGGGAAGTGAACGTGGGAATAACCTCAATCACTCCGTCCGGCTTTCCGTCTTCAAGCAAAGCGGCGAGGGAAGTGACACATCCGTTCACTTCCTCGCTGATTACTTTATCAAACTGAACCGTTATCGCCGTGTCGGCATTCGGTAAAAACTCATATTTCATTTCTGAAAAAATCCTTTTTTAATCGTGTTTTCAAACCACGCTGTCGTCTTGTCATAAACTGTCGGAGGATATTCTATAAGCGCCTTCATAAGCGACACCATCGGGCAGTTTATGTTTTCTCCGAAGCCGTCGATAAACGGTCTCGCTTCGCCGTACATATCGAGCATTCCGGCTCCCGCCGCGGCTTCCATAACCGCCGCCTGAAGAGGCGCGTCGTGGAAAAGCTCGGGCTTTCCGAGAATAAACGCCGCTGCAGCCATAAGAGCGTTGCAGCCCCAGTCGGAAACGGTGGCGGTGATTATGTCCTCCGCCGCGGTATCGGCAAGTATTCCGTAGCCGGTTCCCGCTTTGCAGCCGCCTTCCTCGGCATAGGGGATATATTTTCTGATATGCTCCTCTATCGCTCCCATACCGATTTCATTTCCGAGGTCGCCGATAGAAAGAGTGTAAATACCTTCGTCACGGCACTTTCTGAAGAGAACGTCGAATTTCGCCTCGTGCTCCGTTGTATTGATACCGGTGGCATTATGGAAGCAATTGTTTTTGTTTCCGCCGGGCGCTTCGTTTGTGAAGCACATACAGGGTCTGCCTTGAGAAAGAATTTCATCCGCCTGAGCCGCGGCAAGACTGCTGTCCTTTGTGAAACTGATGACACAGACGGTGTTTTCACCGATATTGTCAATGTCGCCGGTAATATTCATATCGAGTATTTTACACATCGCGGATATCGCTTTTTCACACTGATCCGGAACTATCATCACGGGTTTCGCGCCGAAAGCTTTAATAAGAAACTTCGCAAAAACGGTTGAAGAAATAATACCGTCGGTTTCCGCTTCCTTCCAGGGAAGAAGAACGAAACCGGTCAGAATATAAACAAGCTCACCCTGTTTCACATGATTTATAAGTCCTTTGGCGGCATGAAGCGAAACAGGTTCGCCGGCAAACTTTCTTGAACCTGCGTAGAGGATGCGGCATACCCCGTAGCCTCTCGGGTCGAGGTTCATAAGAGAATCAAGATTTTCGCCCACATTGAGCAGAGTCAGTTCTTCTCTTGTCATTATGCCTTCTCCTTATCAGTCTGCGGCGCACTGCGCCTCAAAGTCGGCAACAAGCGCGTCCTGGATTGTTTTGAGCATTTCGGGTGCCTTTCCTCCGACGGGCTTGCCGTCAACGGTTCTTACGGGGATACAGAACGAACCTGTTGAATGAACAACAACCTCATCGGCATTCATAAGCTCGTCAAGAGTGTAGTTTCTTTCCTCTGTTTCAAATCCGAGTTTATCGGCGAAAGCCAAAAGACGGATTCTCGCGGTGCCGGGAAGAACTTTATCGTCAAGAGGATGAGTTATGACTTTTCCGTCTTTGAATATCGAAACATTTGAATGCGCGCACTCTGTAACGATATCGCCTCTGTGGAAGATGGCTTCCTTGCAGCCCGCTCTGTCGGCGGCAGTCGCGGCAAGAACAGACGGGATGAGGTTCAGCGTTTTACAGTTGCAATACAGGAAACGCTTATCCTCAAAAGTGATAACATCAATCGGTTTATATGTATCGGCAACGGGACAGGGAGTGAGGGTAATCCAGAGATTGCCTTTTGTGCCTTCCTCGTAAACGTGGTTTCTGAGTCCGCTGCCTCTTGTGCACTGCATATATACGAACTGGTCGCCGTCGTCAACCTTGAGCACAAGCTCCTTGAGAAGTTTTTCAAGCTCGTTTCTTTCCATCGGGATGATTATATCCAGAATCTTTGCGCTGTTGTAAAATCTGTTAAGATGGGCGTCGATGTCAAACACCTTATGATTGTGGGCGTATGTCGCATCGTAAATGCCGTCGCCGTACCAGCAGACTCTGTCAATCATCGGAATGGTCATTTTCTCGATTTCATCAAATTTGCCGTTGTAGTAACCTAAGTTTTTCATATACATCACCTCATTAAAAACGGCAAAGATGTCCGTTAAGACCTCTTTGCCTTTGTCTGTATTATAATAATTATATAATAAATTGTAAAGCGGTTGCGGAAATTCATACAAAAAAACTTAATTTTTTTTGAATTCGGCTAAATTTCCGAAAATTTTACGCCTTAAGTCAAAAGCAAATTTAACCGTTCCTCTGTTTTAAGCAAATATCCGCATTTTTCACCGTATCAGCCGAGGACAAATCTGTTACCCTCGGTTTCGTTGTAATATGAATATGCTCCGGTCCTGATATCATCGAGCCAGTCGGTGTTGTCAAGATACCAGTCAATTGTCATTTTGATTCCGTCGTCAAACGCGGTTTCGGGCAGCCAGCCGAGTTCCCTGTGAATCTTGGTGGGGTCAATGGCGTAGCGCAGGTCGTGACCCGCCCTGTCGGCAACATAGGAAATAAGCTCCTCGCTCTTGCCCATTCTCGCGAGAACGGTCCTGACCACCTCGATATTCTGCTTCTCGTTATGGCCTCCGACATTATATATTTCGCCCTCTCTGCCGTTTCTGATTATCATGTCAATCGCGCGGCAGTGATCCTCAACATAAAGCCAGTCGCGGATATTGAGGCCGTTTCCGTAAACCGGAAGTTTCTCATCGGCAAGCGCTTTCTGTATCATCAGCGGTATCAGTTTCTCGGGAAACTGATAAGGTCCGTAGTTATTGGAGCACCTTGAAACAGTTACGGGCATTCCGTAGGTCCTGTGATAAGCGAGCACAAGCAAATCCGCCGCCGCTTTGGAAGCTGAGTACGGGCTTGAAGTGTGAATAGGCGTTTCCTCAGTGAAAAACAGGTCGTCACGGTCAAGCGGAAGGTCGCCGTAAACCTCATCGGTTGAAACCTGATGAAAGCGTTTGATTTTGTGCTTCCTGCCCGCGTCAAGCAGAGCGGCAGTGCCCATAATATTCGTTTCGAGGAATATTGTCGGATTGGTTATTGAGCGGTCAACATGACTTTCCGCCGCGAAATTCACGACGGTGTCAAATTTCTCTTTTTCAAAAAACGCGTCAATCAGAAGACGGTCGGAGATATTTCCCCTGACAAAAAGGAAATTCTTATTTGCAAAAGCGTCTTTGAGGTTCGCGAGATTTCCGGCGTAAGTAAGGCAGTCAAGACAGACTATTTTATCTTCGGGATGCTCTCTGAGCATATAGTTTATAAAATTGGCTCCGATAAATCCCGCGCCGCCTGTTACAAGGATTTTCATTCGTCATCATCCTCCTCTTCTTCGGATTCGGGTGTTACAACGGTAACGACTTTTTTATAATCAACCCTGTCATAAAGCTTCTTGAATCTGACTTTTACGGCATAGGTTGTGTCACAGCTGTCGCAGTGGAAAACCGCTCTGAAATACTGGCAGCTGAATTTCCACGGAGTCACAAGCTCGCACTGCTTTCCGCAGGCGTCGCAATAATGCTCAAGACGCTTTTTGTCAATCATCGGATTGTCAATATTCTTCAGCACCTTTGCCTTGAAAAGCAGTCTTGCGTAGTATTCTTCGTCGCAGGTGACTATCTCTTTGCGCAGAACGTTTTCATCATATATCAGTTCAAATATATCGGTAGTCAGCAGCGAATCGCCCAGAGCGCGGTGATGAGTATAAAGCTCGGGGTCGATTCCGACCTCCTGCGCCGCGGTAATCAGCCCCGCCTGCTGGTCTGCCCTTCTCTGCTTCACTCTCTGGTAGTATCTCTGAAGATCGCAGTATTTCTCTAAAAACGGAACCGAGTTGATACCGGCAAAATAGGAATAATTCTCAATCAGCACCCTGATGTCGCTGTCACCCCAGGTCATAATCACGGTTTCTTCCTCGCCCATCCATTTGCGGAAGATTGAGAAAGCTTTGGCGAACGGTACGCCTGAGGAAATATCATCATTGGTGAGATTGGTCAGCTTCTTGACGCTGCCCCTGAGTTTGCGCCCTATCTGGGAACGAACAATGCAGGAGAAAGTATCAATCGTATTCAGTTTTTCGTCGGTTTTGACAGCGCCTATCTCAATGATTTCGTTTATAAATCCCGAAGTCTTTTTTGCGTAGGTGTTGTTCCATTCCAGGTCCATTATAACATACTGCATCAATTCACATCCTGTCTTATCTTACGCTCGCGATAAATTTAAGGAACTGTTTCTTTCCGTTTTCATCTCTTGAGAAAACGCCGCACTGCTCAAGTATTGAAGCAAACACCTTGCCTGTTTCCGCCTTGAGAATGCCGTCAATGTTTTCTGCGTTTATATCATATTTCGCTTTTATTTCATCCGCCCACGCGGCAT
>JAFWRV010000317.1 GCA_017519685.1 Clostridia bacterium | reverse complement strand
TCAGCCGTTCCCGCGCCGATCTTGCTGAAGTAAATATCGCCGGTATCAAATCCGGTGTCTATCTCAGCGATATTGAAATAGGAAATATCCGCTATATCCATCTTTTCAAAGACGCCGCCGACACCCGTCGCAAGCTCAAACCAGTCGCCCTGAACGGAGAACGGATTAGTATATCCGGAATACCAGTCCTTCATTGCGCTGTCAACATTGAACGCTATCGGGAGCCAGTAATCGCTCTTATAAGCGGTGAAATTATCCTCGGATGTGACTTCGGTGAAGAAATCGTCGTCAACCGTAACCTGAGGATCGTTGTCCACAATATATTTGATGGAGTTCATCATATTGTAAACGGGAGTCTGGACATAATAGGTATAGCTGTTTATATAGTTTGAATACATGCCGAGGTTGCTCTGCATGTTGCTCATTTTTTCGTATGCCATCGAGGAGAAGGTTGAAACACCGTTATAACCGAACCAGGCGGGATCCATTCTCGCGCGGTTGTAGGTCAGCTCCATACGGTAGCTCGTGTCGCCTTTTTCCTTTTCGTCAAGACGGTCCTTGATTGTCCTGAATGTGCCGTAATCCGATGTGAATGTGCTCTTGATCTGTGTCATCGAATAGTTATCGGTATTGGCGCATGCAATCTCCGCTATGACACAGCAGAGAAGGATGACCGACACCGCGGATTTCTGCTTTCTGATGTCCTTGAGGAGATAGAATATCAGACAGTATGTCACCGCGAAGATAACGCTGAGAAGCACCGTGGTATCGCTGACATTCTTTGAGCCCGTCTTCTGGATGATAACGACTGCCATCACAACGGCAACGCCGACTCCGAGAAGCTGTTTTCCGGTGTATTCGTTAAGATTCCTGTATGCTTTATACGCCATGACAAGCAGCAGGAAGCAATACATAAACGAGAATCTGTAAGGCAGGTCATTCGGGAAATGAAAGCCGTGCCAGATGAAATTGAGATAGTTTACATTGAAGCTGAAGAAAAGCAGACCGAGAGTGAAGACTCCGGCGATTTTTTCCTTGAGCGTGATTCTCTTTGAAAAAATATAAAGCGGAACAAGTATCAGCGTGCCGATGCCGCAATAAACATTCGGAAGCACATCCTCGCCGCTGCTGCGGATTGTCGGCTCAAGGGAGGCAAGATGATTCGCGAGGAAATCAAATATAGTGAAATAGGTTCTCATTTCCTGGGGCATTGAGCCGGATGTTGCCGAGCAGGAACGCAGGATAATAAATGTGGGTATCAGTGAAAACGCGACAAGGCAGGCAGCCGCGACCGACGAAAAAGCAAAAGTGAAGCCGGAACGCAGGAAGATGTTTGCCTTGATTTTTTCTTTTCTCTCAAATTTTCTGTTTCCGTCGTGGTCAATATAGTAAACCGCGTCCGCCGACATTGAGCCGAAATCGTAGTTTGAGAAGAAATAAACTATGAAATAGATGACGGAGAAAATGCAGGTCATATATCCCATATAATAGTTTGAGAGCAAAGTAAGCGCAAGAAAAACGATATAGACAGACGGCTTTCTGCGGTTGATTATTCTCTCTATTCCGAACATGACAAGCGGGAAATAGACCATCGCGTCTATCCACATTACATTCCAGTAATAAGCGACGAAATATCCGCTCATCGCGTAGAGAATACCGAAAGCGGCTGTTGAGAAATCGTGCCTGTCCTGCGACTTTTTGAGATAGTAGGTAAATGAACCCGCCGCAAGAGCCGCCTTGGTGAGAATCATTCCCGCAATCGCCTCGGGCATATTTGAATGGCCGAGGATAAGCATAATTATCGACGAGGGGCTTGAAAGATAGTTGAAATAATTGCCGAGCCAGGGGGAGCCGAGGCCGGTGTTCCATGAGTAGATGAAGCTCTTGAGATGAGTCACTCTGTCATAGAATTCAGCGAACAGAGGACCGTACTGATGGTAGAGGTCCATACGGAGAATTGTTGTTTCTCCGAACGGGAAAAGATTGTAGCAGTAGTAAACAAGCATCATCAGTCCCGCGGTGCAGAGAACAGAAAGCCAGCAGTATGAATTACCGGCGAAAAATCTGTTCAGCGCGGATTTCTTTTGTAAACTGTTGTTTTCCATTTAATTAACCCCTGTTTTCTTCAATAAGCTGTGTTTTCTTATCCCAGAGTTTCTGCGACAGGTCAACATAATAATTGTGGGGATTTTCAAATCTGAGAACTTCGTCCCACATTGTTTCGACCTGATCTGCGCAGAATTTTTTGATTTCTTCTATATCCCTGTCTTTATAGACACATTTTCCTGCGACGAAAATCGGCTCCAGCAGTTCCTTCACCTCAAAATCGGTGACCGTCTTCTTTTTCCAGGTGTAAACCGGGTCAAACAGCGTGTACGGCTTGCCCGCGTCAATCACCTCATCGGCAAACGCGATAAGATCCGCTATCGCCTTGTTTGTGGATTTATCATAAAAGCGGTAAAGCTTTTTGCTTCCGGGTGTCGTTATCTTTGTTACATTTTCGCTTATCTTTATCTTGGGGATTACCTCTCCGTCTTTTTCAACGGCAACAAGCTTGTAAACGCCGCCGAGAACGGGGCTTGAGGATGAGGTTATAAGACGTTCGCCGACTCCGAAGGAATCTATCTTCGCTCCCTGGAGCAGCATATCGCGTATGATTATTTCATCAAGCGAGTTTGAAGCGCAGATTGTGCAGTCGGGATATCCCGCCTCGTCGAGCATCTTCCTTGCTTTTCTCGAAAGATAGGTGATATCGCCGCTGTCTATTCTTATTCCCTTGGGACGCTTGCCCATAGGCTTCAGGACTTCGTCAAATGTCTTTATGGCATTGGGAATACCGCTTTTAAGAACATTATAGGTGTCAACAAGCAGCGTGCACGCGTCGGGATATTCTTTCGCGTACGCTTTGAACGCGTCGAGCTCGGTATCAAAAAGCTGTACCCAGGAATGAGCCATCGTTCCGAGAGCCGGAGTTCCGAACGCCTCGTCGCTGATTGTGCACGCCGTTCCGATACAGCCGCCGATGTAAGCGGCGCGGGCTCCGTAAATCGCGCCGTCCCAGCCCTGAGCGCGGCGTGAGCCGAATTCCATTACCGCTCTGCCGTCAGCCGCTCTGACTATACGGTTTGCCTTTGTGGCAATCAGACTCTGATGGTTAATCGTGAGAAGTATCATGGTTTCTATGAACTGCGCCTGGATAACAGGTCCGCGGACTTTGACAATCGGCTCTCCCGGGAAAATGGGAGTTCCCTCGGGAATTGCCCAGACATCGCAGCAGAATTGAAAATTCTCAAGATAGGAAAGAAATTCCTCTCCGAATCCCCTGCCTCTGAGATAATCCGTGTCTTCCTTTGTGAACTTCAGATTTTTCAGATATTCCACAAGCTGCTCAACTCCCGCCATAATGGCGAAGCCGCCCTTGTCGGGAATCGTTCTGAAAAACATATCAAAATAGGCAATCGTTTCACGGTATCCGCTTCTGAAATAACCGTTTGCCATTGTAATCTCGTAAAAGTCCGTCAGCATTGTCAAATTGCGTTTAACATCAAACCTGCTCATAGAAACCTCCGAAATAAGTATTCTTAAACATTCTATAATATAATATCATTATTTTCAATAATAAAAAGGTATTTTTTGTAAACAATCCGAAATAGTTGCCGAAATGTTAATAAAATATTTTTTTTACGCTAAAAATCAAAAAATGCTTGCATTTAACCGAATAGTATGCTATTATTTTCTAAATTTTAATAACTAGTTAATGATTGGGAGAGGTATTATGCGTATCAGAAAACAGCAGCTCGGCGATATGAACATCGTCGGCGCAAAGATTGAAGCCAGACGCAAGCAACTCAATATGAAACAATGCGATCTCCTTACCAAACTCCAGATTAAAGGAATCGAGATAAATGCTTCGGGCCTTTCAAAAATAGAAGGTCAGATCAGAGGCGTCAGCGATTTTGAACTCAAAGCGCTTTCCGAAGTTCTCGACATCAGCGTTAACGAACTTCTGGGTATCAAATAACTAAGACATCTCCTTACCCCCTCTATATATAACTCCTCAGGAACATGCCGTACATCTGTACGGCATGTTCTGTTTTATTATAAGCCGCGTAATCATCACTCGAAACAAGGTTTTCTTCGGCATATTTGAACTCATATATTGTTAAAAATGCTCGGAATACACAAAGTATTCCTGCGCTTTTTGCCTCATCTGAGCCCAAATCTGCCTGAAGAAAACTGCAAGGCACTGAAAATGAAATCAGTATCGATGAGATTTGGCGACCTTTTCCGACAAGCAAACGTGAAAACGTCATAAGTCGCGATAACGATTCATTTTCAACTGATTAGAGTAATGATTATGCGGCAAAAAACAAAAATCCGCCCGGCGGCAGACAGCAACGAAAAGATGCTGTTCGCCTCCGGGCAGTAATTATATTTTATTCTCCGTTTCCCGCTTTTTCCCGGGCAGATTAAGAAGAACTATCGCCGTGAGAATAAGCGCGATTCCCGCGATTTTCAGAGGAGTATGAGGTTCGTGATAAACAGCCATCCCGAGCATGGAGCCGACCAGCGGCTCAACTGCGACAATGATTGCCGCTTTGCCGGAGTCAAGTCCCTCAAGACCTTTGGTATAAAAGAAATAAGGAAGAATCGTGCAGAATATTCCTATTCCGGCGCACCATAAAAGCAGCTCCGGCTCGGCGGAGATAACGCGTACGGTCTGAACAGGTTTTCCCACAGCGGCGGACCCTATCAATCCGAAAATAAAAGTATAGGCGTTGACGGTCAGCGTATCATACTTTTTGAGCGCAAACCTGCCGAATATCGTATAAAGCCCGTAAAACAGTCCCGAGCCGAGACCCGTCAGCAAAATCAGTGGCGTGATTTTATATCCGTTCCCGATAAATCCGGCGACAAAAACGCAGCCGCAGAGAGTCAGGATAAGAGCAGCGGTTTTCCGCAGGGTTATCTTTTCCCTGAATATAATTGCCGATAGTATCATAATGAAAACAGGCGAAGTGTAAAGCAGCACAACGGCTATTGACGCCTGCGAATGAATCATTGTGTAAAAATACGCGGAGTTGAAAAGCACGACGCTGATTATTCCCGTGCCGATAAAAAGAGGAATATCCTTAGGATTGATTTTCATTTTTTCGCGGTCCTTTATCAGCAGAAACGCCGTAAACAAAGGGGCGGAAACAATCATACGGATAAACGAAATATTCATCGCGTCGAGTCCGCCTTTTGAAAGGCGTTTTATAAAAATCGTAATCAGTCCCCATAATATTCCCGAAAGCAGAACACAGAAAACCGATTTTTTGTTTGTCCCGTTCATCCGAAAAGCTCCTCCAGACAGGCGCGTACTGTTTCAAGCGGAAACTCGCCGTCATAACTGTCGCTGATTTCGCCAGCTCCGTATATCATTGAAATCAGCATGAATTTTTTTCCGGCAAGTGTCTTTTCACCGTAAGGAGAAAAATATTTATCGGCGTAATAAAGTATCCGTTCCGTAAATTTCGAAAGGTCCGTCCTCTGCTTTTCGTCAAACGCGCGCGTGTCCATACGGAGCACGGCGCGGAATTCGGGATTCGCCGCGCGGAATCTTATCAGCGCGAGTGAAAGCTCGGTAATCAGCTCCGGCAGAGAATCAGAGCAGACCTCCTCAATCTGCTTTTCAAGCAGCTGCCAGCGGCTTACGATATATCCGATTATTTCGAGAATCAGTTCATCCTTGTTTTTGAAATG
This sequence comes from Clostridia bacterium, assembly GCA_017519685.1. Lineage (GTDB taxonomy): Bacteria > Bacillota > Clostridia > Oscillospirales > Acutalibacteraceae > CAG-177. Next base: position 7,178 of record JAFWRV010000317.1, on the reverse strand, counting down.
ACGGTACGGCGCGGCGCAGGAAACTCCGCATTTCGATGCCACGCGTCTTAATGAAAAATCGGTTACTCCGTGAGTGTCAAGCTCATCGAGCCCCGCTATAATCAGTTTTGTCCTGAGGTCGGGATTTTCATAGTTTTCATCCATCAATGTCACCGCTTCTGTATATGTTAACGCTGTTATCATATCATAAAAAATTCGTAAAATCAATAAAAAACTTGCATTTACCCCTTGAAATTTTCTGAAAGTCGTGTATAATATCATCAATATGTTAACACTGTTAACATCATTTCGGAGGATAGTTTATGGATGACAGACTCACAGCATTGAGAAAAGAAATAGAGGAAACAGACAGACTTATGGCGGAGCTGTTTGTCCGCCGCATGGAAACAGCGGATAAAATCGCCGCTTATAAAAGGGAAAACGGCATTCCCGTTTCCGATCCCGCGAGGGAAAGCGAAAACATCAGCAGAAATCTGGCATATATAGATAATGAAAACTTAAAAGAATATTATATAGATTTTCTTAAAAACACAATGGCTTTATCCCGCAGCTATCAGAAAAAACTTAACGGAGAGGATAACAATGACGCTTAACATCAATGTTCCCGGCGGAAAAAGTGAAATCACAATCGAAAGAGGCGCGCTCTCCGAAGCGGGCAGGCTGCTTGACCTCAACCGCAAGGTGCTGATTGTGACCGACTCGGGTGTTCCGTCCGAATACTCCGCGAAGGTTGCCTCATTCTGCAAACAGCCGGTCACGGTTACAATCGAGCAGGGTGAAAAGAGCAAAACCCTCGCGAATTTTGAGCTTCTCTGCAAAACAATGCTTGAAAACGATTTCACAAGAAGCGATTGCTGTGTCGCGGTCGGCGGAGGAGTGGTAACGGATATCACCGGATTTGCCGCCGCCTGTTATATGAGAGGAATTACTTTTTATAATATTCCGACCACCCTGCTCTCCCAGGTTGACGCCTCGGTGGGAGGAAAAACAGCCGTCGATCTCTGCGGAGTGAAAAATATTGTCGGCGCTTTTCATCAGCCGGAAAAAGTCATTATCGACCCCGACACTCTTTCCACCCTTGACAAAAGACAGTTTTCAAGCGGTATGGCGGAAGCAATAAAAATGGCGGTATCGTTTGACTCCGACCTTTTTGAGCTGATGGAAAACAATGATATTTCGCTGATACTCGACAGCGTTATTTCAAGAAGCGTTGCCCTTAAGGCAAGCATCGTCATGAAGGACGAAAGGGAAAACGGACTGCGCCGCACCCTTAATTTCGGCCACACGGTAGGTCACGCCGTTGAAACGCTCAGCGGTCTTCTTCACGGCGAAAGCGTCGCAGTCGGAATGTGCTTCATGTGCTCAGACAAAGTCAGGGAGAGACTTGTTCCCCTGCTGAATAAATTTGACCTTCCCGTTTCAACAGACATTCCGGCGGATGAGCTCTGCAAGGTGCTTATTCACGATAAAAAAATGAGCGGAGACACAATAAACGTTATCCGCGTGGAAAGTATCGGAACCTGCGAAATCAGGAAAATGCCGAAGGATGAATTCATAAAATCACTCGGCGCGTAAGAGGTGAAACCATGAAAAACACTTACGGTGTCAGCGTAAGCGTGACACTTTTCGGCGAGAGCCACGGGCCGTATATCGGAGCGGTGCTTGACGGTCTCGCTCCCGGAATAAAAATAAAAGATGATTATATAAGAAAAATGCTCAGCGCGAGGGCGGCAAAATCATCAATATCAACCGCCCGCCGCGAAGCGGATGAATACAGTATCGTCAGCGGTGTCAAAGACGGTTTCACAACAGGGACTCCTCTGTGTATTCTGATACCAAACAGCGACACCAGAAGCGGTGACTACGGCGAAACGCAGTATCTCGCGAGACCCGGCCACGCGGACTACACCGCCGAATGCAAATATCACGGCTTTCAGGATAAAAACGGCGGCGGACATTTTTCGGGCAGAATTACCGCCGCGCTGACCGCGGCGGGCGCGATATGCATGAGCGCCCTCGAGGACAGAGAAATAAAAATCGCGACCCACATTTCCCGGTGCGCCGGAGTGTGTGACAGGGAGTTTGACGATCTGACCGCAGATTTTGAAATTCTCGGCAACGCGGATTTTCCCGTTCTCGATGCCGCGGCAGGCGAAAGAATGAAAGAAGAAATAAACGCCGCGAAAAACTCTCTGGACTCAGTCGGCGGAATTCTCACAACAGCGGTTACGGGCTTTCCCCGCGGAGCGGGAGAGCCGTGGTTTGATACCCTTGAAGGCGAACTGTCGCACATGCTTTTCTCCGTTCCCGCCGTCAAAGGCGTCGAATTCGGAAAGGGATTTGAGCTTGCCGATATGACCGGCTCCGCCGCGAATGACGAGCCCGTTTCGGTAAACGGTGAAATCACACACAGGTCAAATAATAACGGCGGCATTGTCGGCGGTATCTCAAACGGAATGCCTTTGCTGTTTTCCTGTGCAGTCAAGCCGACTCCGTCAATCGCGAAAAAGCAGAATACCGTAAATCTCAGGACAGGCGAAAACACGGAAATCGAAATAAAAGGCAGACACGATCCCGCGATTGTTCACAGAGCCGCCGCCGCTGTCAGTGCGGCAGCCGCAATCGTTTTATGCGATATGCTTGCAAGAAGATACGGAACCGATTATCTGTCGGGAAATAAGGATTGAGTATGGATAAACTGTTATACGGCTGTATCGGCAGAAAACTGACTCACAGTTATTCTGTGGCTGTTCACGCCGAGCTTGCCGGTTATGATTATAAACTGATACCCCTCGAGCCAGGAGAGCTTGACGGCTTTATGAGGGAGAAAAACTGGAACGGCATCAATGTCACAATTCCGTATAAAAGAGACGTTATGCCTTACCTTGATTATATTGACCCCGTGGCGGAGGATATCGGCGCCGTCAACACCGTGGTCAACCGCGGCGGAAAGCTTTACGGCTACAATACCGATATTTACGGTCTGACCGCTCTGATAAGAAAAACGGGCGTTGAAGTTGCGGGTAAAAAAGTTCTGATTACGGGCACGGGAGGCACCTCACGCACCGCCGTTAAAGCCGTTTCGCTGCTCTGCGCGCGGGAGTTTTACCGTGTCGGAAGAAACGGAACCGACGGCGCGCTGACTTATGATGAGGCGCTGAGCGAGCACGCGGACGCTCAGGTTATCATCAACTGCACTCCCCTCGGAATGTTTCCCGATTTAATCGGGCAGACTCCGCTCGATATTGACCGGTTTGAAAATCTCGAAGGCGTGATTGACGCGGTTTACAATCCGCTGCGCTCCGCGCTTGTTCTCAAAGCGCAGGCGAAAGGAATCAAAGCTTCCGGCGGACTTTATATGCTGGTTATGCAGGCGGTTGAAGCGGTCAGACATTTTACCGGAGAGGATATCCCGCTGCAAGACTGTGAAAGAGCGTATCACAATGTTCTTCTCTCAAAGCAGAATACCGTTTTAATCGGTATGCCCGCCTGCGGAAAAACAACAGTCGGAAAACTTCTTGCGCAAAAAACAGGCAGGGAGTTCATTGATACAGATGACCTGATTGAGCAGTCCGAAGGAAGAAAAATCAGCGAGATATTCGCTCGCGAAGGCGAGGAGTATTTCAGAAACAAAGAAACCGAAATCATAAAAAGTCTGATAAACAAAACCGGCGCCGTAATCGCGACAGGCGGCGGCAGTGTTTTAAGGCGGGAAAATGTTGACGCCCTGAAAGCAAACGGCAGACTGTATTTTCTTGACAGGCCTCTCGAGTCCCTTGTCCCGACACAGTCAAGGCCCCTTTCGTCCGACAGGGAATCAATGGAAAGAAAATACAGGGAAAGATATCCCGTTTATACATCGGTTGCCGATGTTCATCTGAAAACAGGTGACATTGCGGAGGAAACCGTAAGAAAAATAACGGAGGACAGCTGAAATGAAAATCCTTTTTATTAACGGACCGAATCTCAATATGCTCGGCATAAGAGAACCGGGAATATACGGAAACAGCACCTATGAAGACCTTCTCGGTATAATACGCGGCCACTGTAATAACGCGGGAGTTGAATGTGATTTTTATCAGAGCAACCACGAGGGTGACCTTGTTGACAGAATTCAGCAGGCGTATTCCGACGGCACGGACGCTATTGTCATAAATCCGGGCGCCTATACTCACACGAGCATCGCCCTGCTTGACGCTCTCAAAGCCGTTGCCCTGCCCGCCGCGGAAGTTCACATCAGCGATGTTGACTCAAGAGAGGAATTCCGCAAAATCAGTTACATACGCTCCGCCTGTCTTTTCACGGTTTCCGGAGAGGGATTCCCCGGCTACTGCAAGGCGGCGGATATGCTGATTGAATATGTAAAGGGGAAGAAAAATGACGGTTGAAATATTCCCCTCAAAAGCAAGCGGCAGAATAAAGGCGCCGGCGTCAAAAAGCATGGCGCACCGCCTTCTTATCTGCGCCGCGCTCTGTGACGGCACAAGCACCATAAGAGGGATAAGCGAGAGCGAGGATATCCTCGCGACGATTGACTGCCTGCGGTCGCTCGGAGCCGTCTGCGAAATAAACGGCGACACCGTGACCGTTACGGGAAAAGATATGCTCACGGCAATGCCTTCCGGCACCCTTCACTGCCGTGAAAGCGGAAGCACGCTGAGATTTCTGATTCCCATCGCTCTCGCCTGCGGCAGAAACACGGTCTTTGACGGTAGCAGCCACCTGCTCTCGCGTCCTCTCAATGTTTATGAGGAAATGTGTTCGGAAAAAGGAATGCTTTTTTCGCAGGACGCCGGCTCCGTTGTGGTAAAAGGACCTCTCAAGGCGGGAGAATACCGTGTCCCCGGAAATATAAGCAGCCAGTTTATCAGCGGACTTCTTTTCGCGCTGCCCCTTCTGAATGAAGACAGCACGGTAACAGTTCTGCCGCCCGTTGAAAGCGGCTCATATATTGACCTTACCGTAAGGGCGCTTGAAATAGCGGGAGTCACAATCGAAAGGCCGTCGCTGAATATCCTGAAAATAAAGGGTAACAGCCGATACCGCCCCATCGATGTCACGGTTGAGGGCGACTATTCAAACGCGGCGTTTCTCTCCGCTTTCAACTACACGGGCGGAAATGTAATAATAGACGGTCTTGACCCCGACAGTCTTCAGGGAGATAAAATTTACTCAAAGTATTTTGAAAGCATATCAAGAGGCACTCCGTCCATTCACATCGGCGACTGCCCTGACCTCGGACCCGTTATGTTCGCCCTCTCCGCCTCGAAATACGGCGGAGTATATACGGGAACCAGAAGACTGCGCATTAAAGAAAGCGACCGCGCCGAAGCAATGGCTGAGGAGCTCCGCAAATTCGGAGTGTCCGTCACGGTCGGAGACGACTCGGTCGTAATATATCCTAAAGAGTTTCACGCGCCCGATGAAGTTCTTAATTCGCATAACGATCACCGTATCGTTATGGCCCTGGCTGTGCTTTGCAGCATCACAGGGGGAAAAATCGCGGGAGCGGAAGCCGTAAGGAAAAGCTATCCGGATTTTTTTGAAAGAATATCGGATGCCGGAATAAAGGTGGTTTATCATGAAGATTAACGAAGATACAAAATTTCTGATAGTCGGTCTCGGACTAATCGGCGGCAGTTACGCCGAGGCGCTTTCAAAAAAAGATTTTTATGTCAGCGCCATCGCAAGACGCCCCGAAACAATTGACTATGCGCTCAATAAGGGCATAATTTCCGAGGGAGCCGCAAATCCCGATGAGCGTCTGATAGCTGAGGCGGATATAATCATTTTCGCTCTCTATCCTCATATTTTTGTCGAATGGATTGAAAAATACGGCAATCTTATAAAACCGGGCACACTGATTACCGATGTAACCGGTGTCAAATCCGGCATAGTATATAAGATATCGGATATGCTCCCCGAGGGAGTTGAATTCATCGCCTCGCACCCGATGGCGGGCCGTGAAGTCGGAGGAGTTGAAAACGCTTCAAGCGAAATATTCGCAGGCGCAAACTTCGTTGTCACGCCGACAGATAAAAACACCGAGGAAGCAATCGAAACCTGCAAGATGCTCGGCTGGATGCACGGCTTCTCAAGAGTATCGTGCCTTTCTCCCGAAGAGCACGACGATATGATCGGCTTTCTTTCTCAGCTTGCCCACTGCATCGCGGTCACGCTTATGACCTGCAACGACAAGCCGAATCTCCAGAAATACACAGGCGACTCATTCCGCGATTTAACGAGAATCGCGAGAATCAACGATGTCATGTGGAGCGAGCTGTTTCTGCTCAACAAAGAAAAGCTGCTTGAAAGCATGAAAACTTTCGCGAATGAATTCAACAAACTTCAGACCGCAATTGAAAACGATGACGTTGAAACGATGAGGGCGATGATGCGCCGTTCATCCGAAAGACGGATTTTATTTGATAAAAAGAAATAGGAGGGAATAAAATGGGTATGGATTTCATAGGAAAACTTCCTATACCTAAACTGATTAAGGAACAATATCCCGTGCCTGCCGAGGCGCTTGAAATCAAAGAGCGGAGAGATGAGGAAATACGTAAAATTTTCACGGGTGAGGACAGCCGTCTTCTGCTCGTTATCGGCCCCTGCTCTGCGGACAGCGAGGAGCCCGTTCTCGATTATATTTCAAGGCTCGTCAAAGTTCAGGAAAAAGTCAGAGACAAAATCCTGATTGTTCCGAGAATTTACACAAACAAACCCCGTACCACCGGAGGCGGCTATAAGGGAATGCTTCACTATCCCGACCCGAGCGAAAGGCCCGACCTTATCAAGGGCGTAATCGCTATCAGGAAACTGCATATGAAATCTCTGGCGGATTACGGTATGTCGAGCGCGGACGAAATGCTCTACCCCGCGAACTACCGTTATCTCAGCGACCTTCTTTCCTATGTCGCGGTCGGCGCAAGGTCGGTTGAAAACCAGGAGCACCGTCTTATCGCAAGCGGAATCGACGCGCCCGTCGGTATGAAAAATCCGACAGGCGGCGACATTTCGGTTATGATGAACGCGATAATCGCGAGCAGATCTTCTCACACTTTCATTTACAGAGGCTGGGAAGTCAAGAGTCAGGGCAATCCGTATTCGCACGCCATTCTGCGCGGCTATGTTGACAGTATGGGCAGAAGTTATCTAAATTCTGCCCGAAGGGCGCC
>JAFWRV010000316.1 GCA_017519685.1 Clostridia bacterium | reverse complement strand
GATATCATCCGCACGGCTTTTGTGCGCGATTGCGACAAGATTATACATTGCCCGTTTTACAACCGCTACGCCGATAAAACGCAGGTGTTTTCGTTCTATAAAAACGACGATATCAGCCGCCGCTCGCTTCACGTTCAGCTCGTCTCGCGCATTGCCCGCACAATCGGCAAGGCGCTGAATCTCAACCTTGAGTTGATCGAGGCAATCGCGCTCGGCCACGATATAGGTCACACTCCCTTCGGCCACGCGGGCGAAAAAATCCTCGATGAACTGTATTTTTCTCATGCGAAGCGGCATTTCAGCCACAATATCCATTCCGTGCGCGTGCTGGACGGCATTTATCCCTACAATATTTCTTTGCAGACCCTCTGCGGGATCGCCGCTCATGATGGGGAAATTGAGCTCGGCGAATACCGCCCGGCGCCGCTTGAGAGCTTTGATGAATTCGACCGGATGATTGAGGCGTGTTATATCGACAAAGAGAATGTGAAAAAGCTCATCCCGTCAACGCTCGAGGGCTGCGTTGTGCGCATATACGATATCATCGCATATCTCGGTAAGGACAGGCAGGATGCCGAGCGCGCGAAAATAATTGCCCCCGGTGAATTCGAGAGCGGAGCAATCGGCTCAATCAACGCCGAACTGATCAACAATCTGATGGTGAATATCATCGAAAACAGCTACGACAGGCCGTATATCAAGCTTGATGACGCGCATTTTGAAGCGCTTAAAAAGTCTAAGGCGGAGAATTACAATCTGATTTATAATAATAAAGCCGTGCAGGAGCAGATTGATTCGTCAATCCGCCCAATGATGACGGAGCTCTATGACAAACTTCTCACCGACCTGCTCGCCGGAAACACCGTCTCGCCGATATTCACCCACCATATTGAATACGTGAATAAAACTCACTACGAGCGCAGAGCTCCCTATGAATCGACCGATCCCAATCAGATTGTCGTCGATTACATCGCCGGCATGACCGATGACTACTTTGTGGATTTATACGCATCTTTATTCCCCGACAGCAACTACACGATAAAGTATAAAGGGTATTTTGAGTGAGGAGAGAGTTTAATGTCAATTGAAGAATATACCGATTTTAATATCAAGAATGGAGTCCTGGTTTCTTTTGAGGGCGTTTGTGAAAACTTGCAAATTCCCGACGGAGTAACGGAAATAGGAGAGAGAGCGTTTAAAAAAGGCAAGCTTATCCGGCGGGTATTCATCCCCGACGGCGTTGAAGTTATTGACGAATACGCTTTTTCGGGCTGTGAATGGCTTGAGAAAGTCCGCCTGCCTGAATCTTTGAAAAGAATAGAATACAGCGCCTTCAGAGGTTGCAAATCGCTGGAGATAATCAATTTCCCCCAAAGCCTTGAATATGTATGTGAGGATGCGTTTTATAATACTGCATGGCTCAAGAGAGCAAAAAAGAACGATGTATATATTAATGATATTTTTTATCATCACTACGAAAAGCAAAATGAAGTTCAGGTTAAAGACGGAACACGTATAATAGCTCCGGAGGCATTTTATAATAAAAACGGTAATCCCCCTAATACTTGGTTAATTGAAAAGATTATTTTACCCGACAGCTTGGAAATAATAGGTTACGAAGCATTCAGAGGTGCTGAAAACCTTATCGAAATTGAAATCCCGAATTCTGTGAAAAGTATAGGCTCCGGAGTGTTTTCACATACCGGCCTGAAAGAGATAAAGCTTCCCGACAGTATTAAAACTATCGGCAGATATGTTTTTGCACACTCCGATTTGAACCAAATTGATTTTCCGAAAGGAATTGATACCATTCCGGAAGGCATGTTTGAAAGCTGTATGTCATTAACGGAAATTGAAATTCCGGAAGGAGTAAAGATATTGGGAAGGAATGTTTTTATATATTGCCGGAATCTGAAAGAAGTTGCTCTTCCAAACTCGCTTGAAGTAATTGATTTTCAAGCGTTTGCATTTTGCGAATCGCTTAAGAAAATTGTAATTCCCGGAAACATCAAAGAGATTCCGAATTTTGCTTTCGAAAAATCCGGTCTTGAAGAAGTTGTGTTTGAGGGTTCTCTTTCTGATATTAATTCGAGAATACCGGGCAGCTGTTCTCCTTTCTCCGGATGTAAATCTTTGAAAACACTGACTTTTACAGGCAATTGCGGAAAGTTTAACAATAAGTTATTTAAAGAATGTCCGATGATAAAAACCGTCCGCGCCAAAAAAGGAACCTATCCCGAGATTTACGCTGAAAACCATGGCTTTGCTTTTGAGCCGTTAGATTAATTGACTATATACTAATCAATTTAAAGAAATCAAATTCATGGTAATCTTATTCTGTACAATAACAAAACGGGGTGAGCTTAAATGTTTCTTTCACGGACAAGCAAATTCATAGCTCTTATATTGCGCCACAAGCCGGAAACAATAGGCATAACGCTTGATGAGCACGGCTGGGCGAATGTTGACGAGCTCATAAAAGGCATAGCGAAATGGCAACCATTTGATATGGCAATTCTCGAAGAAATTGTTGCAACCGATGATAAACAGCGATACTCATTTAATGAAGACAAAACCCTCATAAGAGCAAATCAGGGGCACTCAATTCCCGTTGATGTTGAACTTGAAGAAAAAGAGCCTACGTCGATCCTCTACCACGGTACTGCCGTCAAGTATAAAGCGTCGATCGAAGAAAAAGGGCTGATTCCGAAATCACGGCTTTACATCCATCTCTCTGCCGATGAAGAAACCGCCCTGAAAGTAGGACAGCGCCACGGCACGCCGATAGTATATACAATCAATGCCGCTCAGATGCACAAAGACGGGTATAAGTTTTATCTTTCAAAAAACGGTGTCTGGCTCACAAAATCCGTACCGCTTAAATACTTGAAATTGAAGTCTATCAGCAGATAAAAACAAAACATAAGAAAATTTCAAATTACTCCAGAGTACAAATAGTCAGCGGTCTTCTTTTGAAGACCACTGACTTTTCAGGTGTTAAATTGTTTAATGAATTTAAGAGTGGCCATTTTGGGCAGATTTTGTAGATCTTTTTGTCTGATTTCAACTGATAAATTGAATAATTTTCTGCTGCAGTTAGCGCATATTATACAACGAAATATGCCATCAGAAGCTATTTAAT
>JAFWRV010000315.1 GCA_017519685.1 Clostridia bacterium | reverse complement strand
TGCAAAAGTTACCCTGAGAGGGGACAGGATGTATGAATTCCTTGACAGATTCTTCAACCTTGCTCTCCCCAGAGTGCGCGACTTCAGAGGAATCAACCCCAACTCTTTTGACGGCAGAGGAAATTATTCCATGGGCATCAAAGAGCAGCTGATATTCCCCGAAATCGATTATGATAAGATTGACAAAGTAAGAGGTATGGACATCTGCTTTGTCACAACTGCAAAAACAGACGAAGAAGCACGTGAGCTCCTAGCACTTATGGGCGCTCCGTTCTCAAGATAAGGAGGGAAAACCGTGGCTAAAACATCACAGAAAGTAAGACAGGCACGCCCTGCCAAATACTCATCAAGAGCATATAACAGATGTAAAATCTGCGGAAGACCTCACGCTTATCTCCGTAAATACGGCGTATGCCGTGTTTGCTTCAGAGAGCTGGCTCATGCAGGTCAGATTCCCGGCGTCAAGAAAGCAAGTTGGTAATTGAGCAATTGCAAAGGAGGTAAACAGTATGCAAATTACTGATTCCATCGCTGATATGCTTACCCGTATCCGTAATGCTAATTCGGCAAAGCATGACACAGTGAAGGTTCCCGCATCCAACATGAAGAAGGCGATTGCTCAGATTCTTGTTGATGAGGGCTATATAAAAAGCTACAAAGTTGAGGATGACGGAAAACAGGGCGTTATCGAAATCGCGCTGAAATACGGTCCCAACAAGTCTCAGGTTATTACCGGTCTGCGCAGAGTTTCAAAGCCCGGTCTGAGAATTTACACCGATGTTGAAAATATGCCCAAGGTTATGAAGGGAATAGGCGTTGCCATCCTTTCAACATCAAAAGGCGTTATGACAGATAAGGACGCGCGCAAAGCCAATGTAGGCGGCGAAGTTCTTGCATTTATTTGGTAAGGAGGTACCGTTAAATGTCACGTATAGGCAAAATGCCCGTAGTTATCCCCGCGGGGGTAGATGTTACAGTTGACGGAAATCTCGTTACCGCGAAAGGACCCAAGGGTACCCTTTCCTGCAACATTCATCCCAACATCACCGTTGAGAAGGACTGCGACACCATCAAGGTTACCCGCCCCAACGATGACAAACAGAACAGATCACTTCACGGTCTTTCCAGAACTCTTATCGCTAACATGATTCACGGCGTTAACGAGACCTTCAAGAAGGAACTCGAAGTAAACGGCGTAGGTTACCGTGCGGAGCTCAAGGGCAAGGAGCTTGTTCTCAAGGTCGGTTTTTCGCATGATGTGATCATGACCGCTCCCGAGGGAGTCACAATCGAAGTTCCCGCACCCAATAAGATCGTAATCTCTGGTGCCGACAAGCAGAAGGTCGGACAGTTTGCCGCCAATGTGCGCGAAAAGCGTCCCCCCGAGCCGTACAAGGGCAAAGGAATCAAGTACGTTGAAGAGCACATACGCCGCAAGGAAGGCAAAGCCGGTAAGGGCGGTAAATAATAACAGAAGAATAAGGAGTGAAATATTATGGTTAACAGACCGGACACCAATAAGGCCAGACAGCATCGCCATAAGAGAGTTCGCGGTAAAGTTTCCGGAACGGCTGAATGTCCCCGCCTTAATGTTTTCCGTTCTCTCCAGCATATCTACGCTCAGCTTATAGATGATGTAAAGGGCGAGACACTCGCTGCCGCATCTTCCGTTGAGAAGGATTTTGCTGAATACGGCGGAAACAAGTCCGCCGCTCACAAAGTGGGCGAACTGATCGCAAAACGCGCTGCAGACAAAGGAATCACCGAATGTGTATTCGACCGCGGCGGTTACATTTATCACGGCCGTGTTCAGGAACTGGCCGAAGGTGCCCGTGAGGGCGGCCTGAAATTCTGAGAAAGGAGAAAACTGTTATGGCTAAGATTGATGCATCGGCATACGAGCTTACTGAGCGCGTAGTTGCCATCAACCGCGTTTCCAAGACGGTAAAGGGCGGCCGTATTATGAAGTTCTCCGCTCTCGTAGTTGTCGGAGACGGCAACGGAATTATCGGCTTCGGACTCGGCAAATCGGGAGAAGTTCCCGATGCTATCCGCAAGGGTATTGAAGACGCGAAGAAAAACCTTATGCAGATTTCTCTCAAGGGAACAACAATTCCCCATGAGATTATCGGCAAATTCGGAGCAGGCGTTGTTCTTCTCAAGCCCGCTGCTCCCGGTACCGGCGTTATCGCAGGCGGCCCCGTTCGTGCGGTCGTTGAAACAGTCGGCATCAAGGATATCCGTACAAAGGCTCTTCGTTCAAACAACCCCTGCAACATCGTAAGAGCAACAATCGACGGACTTTCAAAGCTTCGTAACGCAGAAGAAGTGGCGGTTATCCGCGGCAAGTCCGTTCAGGAAATTTTAGGTTAAGGAGGTTGCAAAAATGGCAGATTTACAGGTAAAGCTTGTCAAAAGTCTGATTGGTTCCACCAAGCCCCAGATTGCGACCGCCACAGCACTCGGCCTTCACAGAATCGGTGATGTCACCGTTCAGCCCGATAACGAGGCAACAAAGGGAAAGATTAAAAAGCTCTCCCATCTTCTTGAGGTCAGTGAAGTCAAAGGAGGTGCCGACTAATGAAATTGCATGATCTTGCACCCGCAGCCGGCTCCGTTAAGGAACGCAAGCGTATAGGACGCGGACCCGCATCCGGTCAGGGCAAAACCGCCGGTAAAGGTCACAAGGGTCAGTTAGCACGTGCAGGCAGAGGAATGCGTGCAGGTTTTGAAGGCGGCCAGATGCCCCTCCAGAGACGTATTCCCAAGCGCGGATTCAACAACATCTTTGGTACTGAGATGGCTATCGTTAATGTAGCTACTCTTGACAAGTGCTTTGAAGACGGTGACACAGTTACCGTTGACGCTCTCCTTGAGAAAGGAATTCTCAAAAAGACATTGGACGGCGTTAAGATCTTAGGTCAGGGCGAGATTTCGAAGAAGCTCACTGTTCAGGCAAACGCTTTTTCAGACAGTGCCAAGTCCAAGATTGAGGCTGCCGGAGGAAAGGCAGAGGTGATCTGATGTTCCAGACCATTATCAATGCCTGGAAAATCGCCGATCTCAGAAAGAAAATCCTTTACACTTGCCTTATCGTTCTTATATTCAGAATCGGTTCGGCAATTCCGGTACCTTTCACTAATATCGGCGAGGCCGGAATCATCTCCGATCCCAATGCAGGCACATTTATGAACTACCTGAGCATGATGACAGGTGACGCGTTCAACTACGGAACGATTTTTGCGATGTCGATCACACCTTACATCAACAGCTCGATTATTATGCAGCTGCTCGCTGTTGCCATTCCCGCTCTCGAAAGACTTCAGCAGGAAGGCGAAGAAGGAAGAAAGAAGATTGCTTCAATCACCAGATTCGTAACAATCGTTCTCGGTCTTCTTCAGAGTACCGCATATTACTTCTATCTTCGCAGCCAGAATTATCTTACCACCAATGCCGACGGCGGCGCTTACACCGGATTTTTCGCAGTATTCCAGGCATTAACGATTATCGCCTGCTTCACTGCCGGTACCGCGCTTATCATGTGGCTCGGTGAAAGAATCAATGAAAACGGTATCGGAAACGGTATTTCCATAATCCTTTTCGCAGGTATCGTTTCAAGAATTCCCACCCTCATGGCTTCTCTTTACGGACCTGAGACCGGTTACATCCGTTACGGCGGACCGTACTATGTTCTCACACCCGTAGTCGGAATCATCCTTCTGCTTATGATCGCATACATCGTATGGATGGATAACGCGGAAAGAAGAATTCCCATTCAGTATGCAAAGAGAGTTGTAGGCCGCAAGATGTACGGCGGACAGAACACCCACATGCCCATCAAGGTCAACATGTCCGGTGTTATGCCCATCATCTTCGCTTCCTCAATCCTTTCTCTTCCCCCGACTATCCAGATGTTCATTTCCTCGAAGATTACAGAAGGTTCCTTCTGGGATAAGTTCTTCAAGGTATTCACATCCAGTCACTGGGCATACGCAATCATCTATTTCGTATTCATCATTGCGTTCGCATACTTCTATTCAAGTATTCAGTATAATCCCATCGAAATGTCCAAGAACATCCGTGAAAACGGCGGATCAATACCCGGCATCCGTCCCGGAGAGCCCACAGCCAGGTATATCGGAAAGATTATCAACAGGATAACTCTCCTCGGCGCTCTTCTTCTGAGCGTTGTGGCTCTCTTCCCGATCGTATTCTCACAGGTTTCGACCTTCGCCCTCAACAAGGCGGGATTCGAGCAGGGACTTAATGTGTCACTCGGCGGTACGTCAATCATCATTCTTGTCGGCGTTGCTCTTGAAACAGTCAAGCAGCTTGAGAGCCAGATGATGATGAGACACTACAAGGGATTCCTTGATTAATGAGGAATCTACGGGTGCAAACGGAGGATTCGCATGATTGAACTTAAGACGACAGCTGAGATTGTGCAGATGAAAGACGCCTGCAAAATCGCAGCAGGAGCATTACAGGCAGCCGGAGAGGCGGTAAAGCCCGGAGTTTCCACCGAGTATATAAACAAAGTGGCAGAGGATTTTATCATCAGACACGGTGCTGTTCCCACATTCAAGGGATATAACGGCTTTCCCGCTGCATCATGCATATCCGTTAACGATACGATTATTCATGGCATTCCGAGCAAGACCCAGATCATTCAGCCCGGCGACATCGTCAGCGTTGATGTGGGTGCAACCTTTAAGGGCTATGTCGGAGATAATGCCGCCACTTTTGCTGCGGGTGAGATTTCACCCGAAGCACAGCGGCTGTGCGACACCACGAGAGAGAGTCTTTACGAAGGCATCGCGGCGGCTGTCGCAGGCGGCAGGATCGGAGACATCGGCTCAACAATCCAGAGGTATTGCGAGGAACGCGGCTATTCGGTGGTCCGTGAATTTACAGGTCACGGCTGCGGAAGAGTTATGCATGAAGATCCGAGCGTACCGAATTTCGGCACACCCGGCAGAGGTGTGCGCCTGCTCCCCGGCATGACAATAGCCATAGAGCCTATGATCAACATGGGCGGTGCAGGAATCAGGCAGCTGCCTGACGGTTGGACTATCAAAACAAGGGACGGAAAACTGTCTGCCCACTTTGAGCATACAATCGCGATAACCTCAAACGGTCCCGTTATTCTTACAACGGCGTGATTATGTTTGAAAAAGGCAGAGTGGTAATAAGCCGCGCCGGCAGAGACAGGGATTACCTGCTTGTGATTATGCAGGCAGATGAAAAATCCGTTCTCGTCTGCGACGGCAAGGAACGCCCCATTGACAGACCCAAGAAGAAAAACATCCGTCATATAGAACCGACTGAATATGTTATTGACATTTCCCAGATAACGACCGACCGGGCAATCCGGAAGGAGCTCAGAAGGATTTCGGATGAGATTAACTGCAACGTTTAGGAGGATTTTATGTCTAAGCAGGACATGATCGAAATTGAAGGTACCGTTCTCGAAGCGTTACCGAACGCGACCTTCCAGGTTGAGCTCGGCAACGGTCACAGAATTATGGCACACATTTCCGGAAAACTCAGGATGAATTACATCCGTATTCTTCCCGGAGACAAGGTGACAGTCGAAATGTCACCGTACGACCTTACAAAAGGCCGTATCACATGGCGATCAAAGTAAATTTCAAGGAGGTATTCTAATATGAAAGTCAGACCTTCTGTTAAGAAAATGTGCGAAAAATGCAAAATCATTAAACGCAAGGGAAAAGTAATGGTAATCTGTGAAAATCCCAAGCACAAACAGCGTCAGGGTTAATCCCGGCGTAAACCGAGTTTATTGGAGGTGCAACTGACAAATGGCGCGTATATCAGGTGTTGACCTGCCCAGAGATAAGAGAATAGAGATAGCTCTTACTTATATCTACGGTATAGGTCGTAAAACAGCAAGCGACATTATTGCAGCAACCGGCGTAGATCCCGACCTCAGAGTTAAAGATATGACTGAAGACGACGTTTCAAAGCTTCGTGAGTATATCGACCACAACATCAAGGTTGAAGGTGATCTTCGCAGAGAAACCGCTTTCGATATCAAGAGACTTATCGAAATCGGATGCTATCGTGGTGTTCGTCATCGTAAAGGACTCCCCGTAAGAGGACAGCGTTCGAAGACAAACGCACGTACACGCAAGGGTCCCAAGAAGACCATTGCAAACAAGAAGAAGTAATCGGGAGGATATCATGGCTAAAGCAAATAAAAAGACAACAGGTACCCGTAAACGCCGTGAGCGCAAGAATATTGAGCGCGGCGCAGCCCATATCCAATCCACCTTTAACAACACAATCGTTACCATCACCGACACTCAGGGCAACGCGGTTTCATGGGCAAGCGCAGGCGAAATGGGCTTCAGAGGATCAAAGAAGTCCACTCCCTTTGCAGCTCAGACAGCAGCGGAGACAGCTGCCAAGATCGCAATCGACCACGGCATGAAAACCGTAGAGGTCTATGTCAAAGGCCCCGGTCAGGGACGTGAAGCGGCAATCAGAGCTCTTCAGACAGCAGGACTTGAGATTAACATGATCAAGGATGTTACTCCCATTCCTCATAACGGCTGCCGTCCGCCCAAGAGAAGACGTGTATAATTACGAAAAGGAGGATATAGTATATGGCAAGAAATATGCAGCCTATTGCTAAGCGTTGCAAGGCACTCGGCATTTCTCCTGCGGTTATGGGATATAAAAACAAGGAAACCATCCGTAATCCCAAAGGCCAGATGAGAAGAAAGAAATCCGAATACGCCATTCAGCTCAACGAAAAGCAGAAGGTTAAATTTGTATACGGCATTCTTGAAAAGCAGTTTGCTTCTTATTATGAGAAGGCTACAAAGATGCACGGTAAAGCAGGTGAAAACCTCCTTATCCTCTGTGAACGCCGTCTGGACAACGTTGTTTTCCGTCTCGGATTTGCAGCGACACGCCGTCAGGCAAGACAGTTAGTAACACACGGACATTTTACCGTTAACGGAAAGAGAGTCGATATTCCGTCATATCTGGTAAAACCCGGAGAGGAAATCGCCATTTGCGAGAAGAGCAGAAACAGCGCGGTATTCACCGAGCTGACAGGCGAAAACGCTCCTGTCGTTCTCATTCCCAAGTGGCTTGAAAAAGCAGAAGTTTACTCAGGCAAAGTAATTGCCATGCCCGAAAGAGAAGATGTTGACTTCCCCGTGGAAGAGCATCTTATTGTCGAGCTTTATTCTAAATAATCAATGCCGTGTGCGTGCCCGTTTACGGGCATACACCGCAAGATTATTCTGGCTATTTTTTGAATGCATAAAGCAGGAAATTCCTGCCTGTTTATAAGGAGGGTTTTGAAATGATTGGTATCGAAAAGCCCAAAATAGATACTGCCGAAATCACCGGCGACGGAAAATACGGAAGATTTGTAGTTGAACCCCTCGAAAGAGGATACGGCCAGACTCTCGGCAACAGCCTGAGAAGAGTTCTTCTTTCTTCTCTGCCCGGCTACGCCATCACTTCCGTCAAAATCGACGGTGTTCTTCATGAGTTCAGCACTATCCCCGGCGTAAAAGAGGATGTCACAGAGATAGTTCTCAACCTCAAAGACGTAATCCTCAAAATCAACGGCGACGGACCTAAGACTATATATATCACCGCTTCCGGTGAAAGAGAAATCACCGCAGGCGACATCAAGACGGATTCCGAAGTTGAAATTCTCAACCCCAAACTGCATATCGCGACCCTCAACGCGGACGCTCATGTAAATATGGAGCTCACCTGCGACAAGGGAAGAGGTTATGTTTCATCCGAAAGAAACAAAGCAATAATGCAGCCGATTATCGGTGTTATTGCGATGGACTCCATCTATACACCGGTACTCAAGGTCAATTTCACCGTCGAGAACACCCGTGTAGGTCATATTACCGACTTTGATAAACTTACGCTTGAAGTGTGGACCAACGGAACGATTACGGCTATGGAAGCCGTTTCTCTCGGCGCCAAGATTCTCAACGAGCATCTCGACCTCTTCAGGACTCTTTCGGAGGCCTATGACAACACAGAGGTTATGGTTGAAAAAGATGACAACGGCAAAGAAAAAGTGCTTGAGATGACCATTGAGGAACTTGACCTGTCTGTGCGCTCGTTCAATTGCCTGAAGAGAGCACAGTACAACACGGTCGGTGATCTTATCACAAAGACCGAAGAAGAAATGATGAAAGTTCGTAATCTCGGCAGAAAATCTCTTGATGAGGTCGTAGCCAAGCTTCAGTCGCTCGGCTTTGATCTTCGCAGAGATGACGACTAACTAACAAGGAGTGTGAACTGAATGCCCGGAACCAGAAAGCTCGGCCGCAGCACCGACCATCGTAAGGCGATGCTCAGAGGCCTTGTCACATATCTTTTGGAAAACGGCAGAATAGAGACCACCGTTACCAGAGCTCAGGAAGTAAGGTCCATGGCTGAAAAGATGATCACCATCGCCAAGGACAGTTCTCTCCAGTCAAAGCGCAGAGTAATGGCATACGTAACCAAAGAGGACGTAGTCAAGAAGCTCTTTGATGAGATTGCTCCCAAGTACAGCGAAGTAAACGGCGGTTATTGCCGTATAATCAAAACCGGTCCCCGCAGAGGAGATGCGGCAGAGATGTGCATCATAGAACTGATTTGATTTATTAATAACAGCAAGCGGTCTGCCCTGTTTGGGGCAGACCGTGATTTTTTCTCCGCCGGAGTATCCGTCTGAACACAGACAAACAGAAACCCGATGTAAATCTATTGTGAACTTTCGGATGATTTATTGACATTTTTGTTCTTTTGTTGCATAATAATTGTGTGTAATCTCAAAAAGGAGATGAGAATATGAAAAAAGCAATTTGCCTTCTTTTGACGCTGGCGGCCGTGCTTTCTCTTGCAGCGTGCACAAAAACGGTTTATTTTGACGAAAAGGAATACAGCGAAGCGGTTGCGAAAAGCGAAAAAGAAGAATCCGAATCCATTTCACAGCAGGAAGAAGAACGCGAGAAAGATGTAAAAAATGTTGAAAAAGAACTCGGAAAAACCGAGAAAAACAAAAAAATAATCGCGAAACTTGCATACGGCGACCATTTTGAATATGAAGCGGTATATTTTGACAAGGACGGACTCGCGGAGTACAAACTGACATATAAATATTTTGATACCGACGATTATTATCAGATGGTTCTCGGTTACGGCGATGTCGGCGATGACAAGCTGATTCAGAGCGATGATGAAATCAGATGCCTTGTTTATAAAAACAAGAACATAATGAAATCCGATTTTGAAACCATGTATGAACTGTATCAGAGAAAATCCGAAGACATCTGTACGGTATATGAATAAAAACTAAAAACAGTTTCACAGGGGAGCCTGTGAAACTGTTTTTTCAATGCATAATTCATAATTCATAATGCATAATCGAGGGTCGCTTCGCTCCTTAATTATGTATCGCCACACCCGGCACTCCGTGCCACCCTCTCCGATCTCGGAGAGGGCAGATAAGGTTGTCGCTGCGCTTCGTCGTCGTCACAAGCTCCGTATCTCTCGCGCCCGTGTCATGACAAATCTGTTTACACGGGCTCTCGTTCACTTCGCTGCTCCTCCTCTCCCCAAAAAGTCTGTCGGACTTTTCGGGGGCCCCATAATAATTTAATGCATAATGCATAATCGAGGGTCGCTTCGCTCTGG